>NZ_CAWNHY010000271.1:0-18706 GCF_963874335.1 Vibrio sp. V10_P2A27P122
GAAGAAACCTGTCCAACTTGCAAATGATTAATTAAATCAATAACTTTAAAACCAGTGAAAGTATTTTCTTTTGGTAACCAAGGAAGCTGAGTCGTGAAGGTTTCACGAGGCAGTCTCTCTGCCAATTGTGCAAGAGAATAAGTAACCCGATCTTGGTTTGGGAGGGTAATAGTTAAGCTTGCAGCATGAACAAATAAGCTGAAAAAAATAAGTGGTAAAGCGGTTATCCATCTCATCATAAACTACCTTATTTACTTCTGCTTTTTTCTTAGAGCATAGGCTAAAAGTATAAGGTGATAATTTAATCAATGAAATTATTTTCTATTTATATTTCTGTTAATTTGGTCGAATCAATCTTTAGTTTAGAACAAAAAAATCCCCACATAAGTGGGGACTTGCATATTGAAATGTTATTAGTGCCGTTACTGCTGCATTGTTTACTAAAAAATGAGATGTGCTACACCAGCTATCACTGGCAGTGTAATGAGCGTACGCAGAATAAATATGACAAACAGCTCAAGGATGTTGACAGGAATTTTGCTGCCTAACATTAACGCACCCACTTCAGACATATAGATCAACTGAGTCACTGACATGGCTGCAATCACGAAACGTGTCATTTCATTATCAATGGAAGCTGCAAGAATCGCGGGAATAAACATATCCGCAAAGCCGACCACAATGGTTTGAGATGCTTGAACAGCCTCAGGTACACCAAGTAATTCTAGAAAAGGAATAAACGGTTGGCCCAATACAGAAAATACAGAGGTGTATTCTGCAACAATCAGAGCCAGAGTACCCAAGCCCATCACGACAGGTAGCACACCAAACACCATATCAACAGCGTTACGCATGCCTTCAGCGAAGATCGATTTCGCAGATTTAACTTGGCTTGCTTTCGCCAGTGCTAATTCCATCCCCCATGAGAACGAGGTATGTCCGTTTGGAACTGCATCGGCATCTTTAGCTGGAGAGGTACCATCAATATAAGTGTTCTTTTTGAAACTTAATGGTGGCAGGCGAGGAATGATGATCGCTGCAACAAAGCCTGCAAGGCAAATGGTGCCATAAAAAGGTAGGAACAGATGCTCTAGCTTAACTTGCGCAATAACGACTAAGCTGAAGGTAATTGAAACGGCAGAAAACGTTGTACCAACAATAGCGGCTTCACGCTGTGTGTAGAATTTGCTTTCGTACTGTTTGCTGGTCAGCAAAATACCGACACTACCGTCGCCCAACCAAGAAGCCATGCAGTCGATTGCGCTACGGCCTGGAAGGTTGAAAACTGGACGCATGATTCTGCTTAATAAACTACCAAATAGCTCCAGTAGCCCGAAGTTAAGTAGTAAAGGCAGCAAAAGCCCTGCAAAAATAAATACAGAAAATAAAGTGGGTAATAAACCCTCAAGAACCATACCGCCAGTGTTTTCTTCCCAGATAGCCTTAGGGCCGATTTGGAAAAACGTCATGATGACGGCGATACCACCAAATACACGGACGGCTAACCAAAGAGCCGATGGATTAAAAAGCCCATTTAAGAAAGGACTCTTTGTAATGAATGCAGGTTGAAAAATTTTACATAAAATGGAAGCTGCAGACATAAAGGCGATGATCACTGTCACTATTGCAACAAGGTAATCGCCCAAAATAGCTTGGATAGATTTAGCAAGGACGGCAACTGGAATGGTTAAGTCACCTTGGTAGCTAATTGGCGCCATAAACAAAAATAGACCAATTAACGAAGGGATGAAAAACATCCAAAAGCTACTTTGTGTTGGTGCTACAGGAGCTTCAATAGTTTGAGCGTTATCTTGCATGTCGTGTCTCGTATTACTGCGGGTCAATAGTCACCAACTGGTGGCATAAAAATGCACTAAATAGCTCTATTTAGTCATTGCAGGCAAGAATATCTATTTTTAAGATGGCTTGCAATACTATTCATTAATCAAGGTTAAGTATTCAAACAAAAGAGCTGTTATTCTCAGATAACATGGTCATTTGTTTTGTTATTGTTGCATTGGTTAATAATCTGTTGGTGGTTGAGGCGTGCGTTTTAAAAAGAGTTAAGGAGGGCTGAGGAAAATTGGGCGGTTAAGGTAAGAGGGACGGGTCAGTCAAAGGCCTTTAACCGTAGGCTAAAGGCCAAAAATGTATAGGTCCAATGAGCTTTATTGAGCTGTACTGATATTCAAACGTTGTAGGCTAACGCTGAGCGCATCATCGAATTGACTAAAGAAATTATCTTCACCGACCAAATCAACAATCCCCGCTTTTTTCAGTTTCATTGCAACACGAGTATTTGCACCAGAGATCAACACTTGCACATTCTTTTTATGGAAGTTTTCGATCATTTCCTCAATGGATTGCAGGCCAGTAATGTCCATAAATGGAACCCATTTAAGGCGAATAATTAAAATTTCTGGTTGCTCTTGAATGCTGCTCATCACACGCTCAAAGGTTTCAGCCGCAGCAAAGAAAAATGGGCCTTCTAAGGCATAAACGGCGAGCTCTCTTGGTAACTGAGTTTGCCCGTGACGAAGCAGCTCAGCACTGAGCTCATGGTGTGTACTGGCTTTCACCTCAACACTAGATGCCATACGTTTTACAAAGTGAAGGGTAGCGATGATCACCCCGATGTTGACGGCGACAACTAAGTCAGCAAACACGGTTAATCCAAAGGTTAGCAACAAAATAACCACATCGGCTTTGGGTGCACGTTTAACCAATTTAATAAAGTGGGGAACTTCACTCATGTTCCATGCTACGACGAACAAAATCGCACTGAGTACTGCCAGTGGAATATTGACGGCTAATGGTGCAAGTGCAATAAGGATAATGACCAGAGTGAGCGAGTGCACCACGCCCGAAAGTGGGCTTGTCCCCCCGTTGCGTATATTGGTTGCAGTACGTGCAATGGCGCCTGTTGCTGCAATACCACCGAAGAGAGGAGCCACGATATTAGCGATACCTTGGCCGACTAATTCTTGGTTTGAGTTGTGTTTGGTACCCGCCATACCATCGGCGACCACCGCAGAAAGCAATGATTCAATCGCACCTAGCATGGCAATCGCAAAAGCAGGGCCAATCAATAGAATAATTTGAGAGAAGCTAACTTCTGGAAGCGAAAACTCTGGCAGTCCTTGAGGTATGCCTCCAAAAGCCGATCCAATCGTGCGGATCCCTTCAAAGCCAACAAAATATTGCAACACGGTAACGGTGACGAGAGCAAGCAGCGGCCCTGGTACTTTCGAGAGCTTCGGGATCTTAGGACCGAAGATAACCAGCGCGAGTGAAAATAACGCAAGGCCTGTTGTGGCCCAATCCATCTGCGGAAAGGCATGGAAAATAGACACTAATTTTTGATGAAAATGCTCACCTTCGATCTTGGGGAGGCCGAAGAATTCTTGCCATTGCCCAACCCAGATGATGACACCGATACCGCTGGTGAAGCCGACGATTACGGGGTCAGGAATATAGCGGATGATGCTACCGAGTTTTGCGACCCCCAGAACCAATAGAATCACACCGGCCATCATAGTGGCTATCTGCAGCCCGCTGACCCCATACTGGCTAACAATTCCAGCGAGTATCACGATGAAAGCGCCCGTTGGGCCGGCTATCTGCACTCGCGAGCCGCCAAACAGTGAAACGATAACGCCTGCAATAATGGCGGTGTATATCCCTTGCTCCGGTTTCACGCCAGAAGCAATAGCAAATGCCATTGCCAGTGGCAGAGCGACAACCCCTACAATCAAACCTGCACTGATATTATTTAGCCACTGTTTTGGTCGTAGCAGACCGGCTTTATAGGATTCATATACGGCAAACATAATTGATAACCTTATTGAAAATAGGGGAAAATAGAAAGCGCGGTGGATTCTACGCTCATTTAAAATGCTGTAAAGAGGGGTGAATATTCAACTGAGGTTATAAATATAGTGGTTCGGCGGCGGAATTTTTACTATTTAGAGTTGTGGATGTGAGTCTATTTTCTTATGATTCATTAGGTAGGATGTTTTTTATACAGAGATGGAGTTTGTGATGATCAATAAACGTTTTTTTAAAACAAAAGAAGAAGTCGAAGTGACCTTTGAAGTGGACGCCCCAGATCGGCTGGCAATGTTGCGATAGTAGCGGACTTTCTTGACTGGCAACCAGAACCGATGAAAAAGGTGGCGAAAAGTAATAGTTTTAAATTTAAAACCCGTTTACCTAAAGATGCTGAATTTCAATTTCGTTACTTGTTGGATGACCAACAATGGGTTAACGATCCTAGCGCTGACCAGTACATTGCCAATGGTTTTGGCGAGGAAAATAGCCTAGTAACGACTTATCAATAGGTTGTTGATAAATCTTGTGAAAGCGTGAAACATGATTAGGACAGTACTCATTTTTACGTGTAATTGTTGATTTGTTATAAGGCACTCCGGTGCCTTTTTTGACCATAGAATCACACGATATAGGTGACTTTTGAAACAGAAAGTCTTAATCTTGAGGCTCTTTTGACTTAATCCACAGGATAGATAGTGCTTCCTCGTTCTCTCATTCTGCGCTTTTCTGAGCTTTCACTTCCAAAAAAAGCGTCGATTATTGGCCTACCGATTGTCGCGGCCATCGCATTTTCCTCGTCTATTCAGGATAGCTCCTTACAGCGCCAAATTGAGCTCTCTATTACCGAAACTCAAATTGTTCAGTCGATTTTATCTGATGCTATTGAGGTAAAAAATCTTCCGGATTTTGAATATGAGATTAAATCTGGTGACAATTTAAGTACTATCTTTAATCAACTTGGCTTTGGTTACCAAGACTTGATGAAGATTATGGAAACCGATTTAAACTACCTCGCATTGGATACGTTAAAACCTGGCAACATCCTCAGGTTTTGGAAAGCGCAAAATGGAAATGCGCTTTCCAAAATGGAGCTAGAATTTAGCCTAGTCGAGCGCGCGGTATATTCACGTTTAGATGATGGTACCTATGAGTTTCAAGATGTTAAAATACCGGGTGTATGGAAAGAGTTCGCCATGGTTGGCGAGATCCAAGGCAGCTTTTCTCAGTCGGTCAATTCGATAGGGTTAGGCAGCGCTGAGATAGAACAGATCGTCTCTTTACTTAAAGATAAACTCAATTTCTCTCGTGATCTTAGGGTTGGTGATCGATTTGAAGTGGTTCAATCTCGTCAATTTGTCGGTGAGAAATTGACGGGCAATCGTGAAATCCAAGCGATTAAAATCTACAGTCGAGGCAAAGACGTTTCTGCTTATTTACACCGTGATGGGCAGTACTATGACAAAAATGGCGATAGTTTACAGCGCGCATTTCAACGCTATCCGACGACAAATAAACGCATTACCTCTAACTTTGATGCGCATCGCCTGCACCCAGTCACAAAAAGAGTAGCTCCGCACAATGGGACTGATTTTGGTGTACCAGTCGGTACTCCGGTATTCTCGACTGGCGATGGTACGGTGATCATGACGCGTAAGCACCCTTATGCGGGTAATTACGTGGTGATACAACATGGCAGTACTTACAAAACACGCTATTTGCATTTGAGTAAAATTTTAGTGCGTAAAGGTCAGAAAGTATCGCGAGGTGAGCGGATCGGTTTATCTGGGCAATCGGGCCGAGTCACTGGGCCTCATCTGCATTATGAGCTGATGGTTCGAGATCGCGCAGTGAATGCCATGACCGCCAACATACCAATGGCAAACTCAGTGCCTAAAAAAGAGATGGCGGGGTTTGTTGCAAGGCGTAATGAACTCGATTCTATGCTTCAGCAGCAAGAACTGCGGTATGCCACCAGTGAGTCTTCGTCTGACCAAGAGTCTTAATGTGATAGCATAATGGATATTAGTAATCCCTCACTTTCAGAGTGAGGGTTTTTTATGCGTGCCGTACATGGCTCATGTTGTTCCAGTGAGTCACGATAGAGTGCGGTGTTTCTGGCTTTGAAAAATAGTAACCTTGGATCTGTTCACAGCCCATAGCATAGAGTTTCTCCAGAGCTTCTTGGTTCTCCACCCCTTCTGCGACGAGATCAACCCGAAGTTGATTTGCCAATTGAATAATCAACCAAACTACGCGCTCCGCTGTTTCGTTACACACCATGTTTTTGATAAAAGTGGCATCAATTTTAATGCAATCGATGGGGTAGCTATGGATGTAATTCAAGCTCGAATAGCCAGTGCCAAAGTCATCAAGCGCGATGGTAAAACCAAGTAGTCTGAGCTTATCTAAGATGTATCTAACTTCACTGGTTTGTGAAAGTAGTACTGTTTCGGTGAGCTCAATTGTGAATTCATTAGGCTCAAAGCCGTATTGAGTAATGGTTTGCATTAAGTGTTCGAGATAGCGCTTGGAGTTGATCAGTTCATGTGCCGAACAGTTAAGTCCTAATTTTACCTTGTAGCCTAAGCCCTCCTCTAGCTCAACTTTTGCTAGGCATGCCAGCTCAACAATACGTTCTCCTAATTCCACAATTAAACCTGACTGCTCAGCAGTATCGATAAACTCAATCGGTGAAATCGCACCCAGAGTTTCGCTATTCCAGCGAGTGAGAATCTCAAAATAGTTCCACTGTTCTTGGTGACGACTGACGATCGGTTGCGCCACCACAAATAGCTCACTATTTTTATTGGTTAACTTATTGAGTTCACGGCGTAGAGCTTCTGTGATTTGGGTTTGACGATGGTATTGGTCACTCAGATGGGTATCATAGCAACGGATATTACTACCGCGAGTTTGCTTACACTCTTTGAGTGCTAAACAGGCATTGAGTATCAGTTGATCGGCCGTGATTGTCTCTTGAGTTTTCCTTGAAATGCCAATGCTTAAGCTAATTTTAATGCGATGTGATGCATCGACATAACCTGTATTTAGCTTATCCAATATGCAGCGGCAGATTTGCAACGGATCATTAGAGAAGGTGATAAACGCATATTCATCCCCAGCGATTCGAAATGCCAAATTCTCTTCCGGAACGCTTTGAATGATGGCATTAGCCACAAACTTAATGATTTGGTCGCCAATATAGTGCCCATATAAGTCATTGATCGATTTAAAATTATCGATGTCTAAATAAGCAAGAGTAAACGGTTCATTGGTTGTTTCAACTAAGCGTTCTAATTTGTCAGCTAGATAACTGCGGTTCATTAAATCGGTCAGGTTGTCGTGAGAAACTTCGTAACTAAGTTGATTAACCAAGCTGTCAGAGCGTTCGCTCAACCACTTATTGCGCAGGCTGTGAACGACTATGTTCGCAATGATTCGGTGGTAGCCAATCACGAATTCCTCATCTTCGATGGGAGAATAGAAGGTAGACACGAGCATTCCGAGTATTTCGCCATTCTTGGCACGTAGGGGAATACCGATATAGGCATCAATCTTATTTTCAATTAGAAACTTGTCATCAGGAAAAATTTTGGTCACTTGTGATGGAAACAGACAGTATTCCTGTTTTGATTTCCACACTTGCTCACACGGTGTTCCCCTGAGCGGATAACCCGTGTCGTTGTTGTCTGGCGTCTCACCAGCATGAGATAAGGTGTGAGCTCTGTAATGCCATTTGTCTAACTCGACGATGCATGTACAGCAGGTTTGAAAATGTGTATGCAGCACCAATGTGGCTCGATCATGTAACTCAGAGCCATCGAGCAGCATGAGCTCGTTAATGGTGTTTAGACTAACTGCATCCCTAGCCAATGATGTTTTAGTCATATGTCGTACTCTGTTTTTTTAGAATATGCACTTAGTGACTATGGTCGACATTGCGCAGTTTTGCCACTCGCAATGATGGGTACTTGAGACGCAAAAAAATAAAATATTGGTTATTCAGCGGCTTAGTTGCAGAGTTTTATGAGTACTTTTTTGTCTAGGATAAATTTGCTCTGGTGGACAATTGTGTGATGGAAATAGACGTAACCCCAATTTAGTTACCTAGCTTCATTCGTTAATTTTTCTTTTAAGTAGT
Source organism: Vibrio sp. V10_P2A27P122 (assembly GCF_963874335.1). Classification (NCBI taxonomy): domain Bacteria; kingdom Pseudomonadati; phylum Pseudomonadota; class Gammaproteobacteria; order Vibrionales; family Vibrionaceae; genus Vibrio; species Vibrio sp. V10_P2A27P122. The sequence continues at coordinate 7,973 of NZ_CAWNHY010000271.1, forward strand.
TGAGAAATAAATGAGTTCGAGTGTGTTGATAATCAAGTTTAGGGTAATAAGCGTAAACCGTTGCTTGATCAACGGTGATATCGGGTAGCAAACGTACCAGATTGCCCAAACGTAGCTCTTCTTTGACCATCACGTCGTTGGTGACAATCACTCCCATGCCATTTTTGCCTGCATAGAAAAGTGCTTCTGGATTGGTTGTCGCGAAATTACCCGATAACGATAGGCGTTTGCCCGTTGAGGTTTTTAATTCGCGCGTTGTGTGTTCTCCCCAAATCAAGACATTGTGCTGCTGAAGCTGTTCGGCAGATTTGGGCATACCATATTTTTCAATATAGTTAGGAGAAGCATAAAAGCCGGCCCTATGTTCAAATAGGGGTGAGGCTTTAAAACTGAGGGAGTTGAGTTGGTCAATTTCTCGGCTGATGAATAAATCAAGGTGAAGTTCGGGCAATTGCCCCGGAGTTGTTGTGGTCAGTTGGATTCGAATGTCAGGGTAGCGCTGTAGAAATTCATCTAAATACTGCACCAAAAATTTTGAGCCCACAGAGAGTGTCGCCCCAATTTTTAGCAGGCCAGCGGGAGTTTGGCTGACAGATCGTGTTTCATCAACCACCGATTGCCAACTTTCAAGTTGTGCTTTTGCTCGCTCATAAAAGAGAGCACCCGCTTCGGTTTGTGTCACCGTTCGTGTGGTGCGCTTAAGTAACTGCACGCCAATTTTCTCTTCCAGCCAATGTACTCGTTTACTGATGGCTGAGCTGGTGGTATTGAGCTTACGTGCCGCGCCGTTAAAGCTTCCTTCTTCAACCACTCGCATGTATGTTTTAACATTTTGTATCCAATCCATCGTTACCCTACTCATTCCTCATTGGAACTAATTCATTTCCTGAGTGCTTTATTATCAAATCTGAGTTGCCAATATATACTGAAAACGTATTTTGACACCACATCTACCGACGATAAGAGCTCACTTAGCAACCCATGAAAACTCTCGCTAGCACACCATTTAAAAAGACGCCGATGTTATTGGCGATGATGATCATTGCCACGGGCCAAGTTGGGGTGAGCATCTATTTACCTGCACTGCCGCTGATCAGCCGAGACTTAATGGTTGACCAAGCCAGTATTCAATGGCTCGTCACGCTCTTTTTAGTGGCGTTTGGAATGTCACAGCTTTTTTACGGGCCATTGTCTGATGCGGTTGGTAGACGCCCGACATTTTTACTCGGGCAGGGGATCTATTTGGCCGGTACAGTATTGTGTGTCTGTTTTTCGGATAATTTCCATGCGTTGGCTGCTGGTCGCCTACTGCAAGGGCTTGGCGCGGGAAGTGCTTCTGTTCTTGGCCGCAGTGTGCTGCGTGACAGTTATGATGGTCTGCAATTAACAAAGGCGCTTTCTTACATCGCCATCACCGCCTCAATTATGCCAATTATTGCTCCCGTACTCGGTGGGTGGCTTGCCTTTCATTTAAGTTGGCAGTCCGTGTTTGTGTTCGTATTAGTGTATATCTGTACCATTTTTATTTTAGGTTGGTGGATATTGCCAGAAACGTTGCCATACGCGAAACATCGGTTTCAACCGAAGGCCGTATTGCATAACTACTTGCTACTCTTGAAAAATTCCCAAGTGCTGACCAGCGCCAGTTACAACTGGATCAGCTATTTATCTAGCTTAGTGACTCTATCGGTGCTGCCTTTTCTCTTGCAAAACAAGCTGGGGTTAACGGCCGCCGATTATGGAACCGTAATGATCGTCCCTTCCGCGGGTTTGATGATAGGCAGTGTTGCCGTTAACTTACTCAATGATCGTTTTTCATCCCAACGTTTACTTGCTTTGGCGATTGTCATTATGGCCTTTGCCGGTGTTTGGTTACTGATAACACCGATGAGCGTGTTCAATTTAGTGTGGGGATTTACTTGGTTAACGATTGCGCAAGGTATCTCATTTCCATTATCCACCAGCATGCTGCTCGGGCCACACAAAACTCAAGCGGGCTCCGTTGCGGCTCTATCTGGCTCCATTCAAATGTGTTTAGCTGGATTTTTAGGGGGATACTTGGTGGAAAGATGGATCACGAGTCAGATGTCGCTAGGCTGGTTCTATTTAGCAACCAGTTGCGCTATGTTTTTGGTGTTGTGTTCTTCCTATCGCTTACGTCAAACCAAATTCGCTTAATGCTGTTTATACCCTTCTGGTTTGAAGCGGTTTAAGTCTAGTGGTGCATTTACATCGTACATGTCGGCACAAGAGAAATAATTTGAGGTATAATCTCGGCGACATTAATTCGACGGAAAAATCAATGCAACAAGATGAATTTCAAGCATTAGTCAAAAGCTTGTGCGAGCAAAAAACACTTCCTCAAGCGTTAGATATGCTGAAAGTATTTGAAGATCAAGATATTGCTGAAGCAGCCTTATCGTTAGTGGGTCAGTTTGCTTTAGCCGAAGTGGATAGGGAGCAACGCATTTACCACGTCGTGTTGCAAGAAAATGAGCAAGGTGAAGAAGAAGAGTTTGTCGAACACATTATGAATGAAGGCGATGACGTTATTAAGTTTGTTGCTTGGTTTTTTGAAACCATGTTTGAAGTTAAGCAGAAAGAAACTTACTTGGCTGCTGGTAAAACCTATAAGCAGCCTAAACGCGGTTAACTGAAAATTAATTACTTTATTTTGTGACTCAAGTCTTGTTTTTGTTCTTTTTTGGACTAATATACACCTCGTTAGGTAAATAAATTACATGTTGAGGTGATTCATGGGTTATGAATTAGGTGGTGCTTACGTTGGTCAACTGATCGCAAAAAAAGCGATGTATGATGCAATGCATGGCAAACCACAAGCAAAGAAAAAGTCTTTCATTAAAACGCTAGTGAAGAAATTCAGCAAATAGTGAATGCCTAAGAATCAAAAAGCCCTAGCTTGGTAACAAGCTGGGGCTTTGCTTTATTTACTGGGGTAAAAATGACTGTGCAAATTCGTCCACCATTCGTCCACAAAGAGCCCGTATACCATTACTGACTAAAGAGTCGGCGGTTTCTGAGGCGTCAGTACTTTTTCTTCTAAAGTAACCAGATGCTCTGGGGCACTACTGACTTTTTTTTGGTTAGCCAATCTTCCAATTTATCACACCCGCCGATATAGCGGCTTTCTAGCCAAATTTGTGGCACAGTGACGGGCGTTTTTTGACCGATGATAGCTTTAACTTCTGGGATCATCCGGTACAGCGCCGCACTTTCTTTGACGACATCATGATAGGTGTATTGAATTCCCGCTTCATCCAGCAATTTCTTTGCTTTTACGCAGTACGGGCAAGTGGCTTTTCCATACACAATATTGCCAGTTAACTCGTCACGTTGTGCCCACTCTTTGATCACCGATTGAACCAAAACACCTCGATTTAACGCTTCTCCTTGGCTGATCACTTTACCTTCAACGACCAATATTGGGGCGTGCCATGCGCCAAGTTTCAAGGGTTCCCACCAGTACGATAGCCAGTCTTTGACTTCTAACTCGATGGGAATGCCCTCCAGTTCATTATTGAAGGTGTCAGTCAAAATGTCCTTGGTGAGCGTACACTCGCCGCAAGGGATGGTGACTTTAAATGGACCCCAACTTCCAGCCCATCGGTATAGTGTGATTTTTATCGGTTTTGCCATCGTGTTTTCCTCAAGAAGCATTGCTTAGAGAATAGGAAAGAGTTGAGTGACTTTTTATTTCAACGCGAAGATTTTTTTGTTTCCCAGTGAGTAATAAAGGCCACTGAAGCGATAATGATGGCAGCGCCAAGCCATAATCGCCCGGGTGGTGCCCAGCCAAACACTAACCAACCCGCCAAAACATTCAGTGGCAGCTTCGCGTGATCAAAAGGTTGCACAAAAGACGCATCTGCCACCGCATAGGCTTTAACGATCGCCCATTGAGCCAGTGCTGTCATCGCACCCGCAAAAAGCAATATGAGCCATAGAGTGCTCCCTTGAGGTGTTTGCCAATCTGGTAAAGCGAGCAGTAGATTGAACGGTGTGATCAGTACCAAAAGGTAGACCACCATAGTAGACGGTGAGTCATGGGCAGACAGTTTTTTCACCATCAAAGAATAACAAGCCCAAAAAAATGCCGCGCCAACAGGCAGCAACGATGCCCAGTTGAAATCGTCAGCCCAAGGTTCAAGGATGATCATCGCTCCGACAAAGCCAGTTAATGTTGCTCCCCAGCGTGCTGTACCCACTTTCTCTTTTAAAAAAAGGCCTGAGCCAATCGTGGCAAACAGAGGAGAGGTCATCAGCAGTGCAATACCTTGCCAAATGGGTACGGGATAGGCGAGTGCCCATAACCAGAGTTGTATGCCAATCACAGATAAAAACACACGGAAAATATGCATGCTTAAATGCTCGGTGCGCAGCGAGTAGCGGATCCCTAACGTTGATAAATACGGCAAAATAACGACTAACGCGATGGCATATTGAACCAGCGCCACCGTGGTAGATGACAGGCCATAATTGATACTGGCGACTTGAGCAAGGCTATTGACTATCGCAAAGGCGAGGCCTGCGATTAGCATCCAACTTGCCCCTTGGATTGGGTGGTGAAGTATTTTGGTCATAGAGAAGAGGGTTATAGAAAAAGTCGTTAAATCATACTGACTTATCAGCGTTAAACCAATCTCTGAAATGAATGGAGTGGTTCAATAAATTTGAGCAAGTGTTATCCCTGCTGATTCCCACTTGTCTGAAACGCCAAACATTTTGCGTATGGGCTGTGGTTATGGGATAAAAAAAGCCCCCTTAAAAAGAGGGCGAAAGAACATGAACGGCCAGTGCTCTGCCTTAGCACTGAAAAGAAGCACAAACGCTGCCATGCATTTGTACTTATTCCATAGCAGGTTGTGTGCCACCTTTAACTTATTGAAAAATAGTGAACTTATATTGTTGGCTCTGTTAAGCATGGTCTAGCCTAGTGCAATGTGTTTCATTGTGGTGCAATACCGGCAAATAAAAAAGGCCAAGCGAGTGCCTGGCCAAAAGGATGATATCCTTAGGGAGTATATGCGTTCGTATAATTAAAATTAGAAGTTGTAACGTAGGCCTAGGCGAATAGAGTCTTTTGCATCATACGCAGTGCCGAGGTCTTTTTTATCTAGGTTGTTCATTTTGTAGGCAACGTAAGTGTAGATTGATTTATTGAAATCATAACGCCCTGTCAACTCAGCAAAATCACTTTTCGTCGTTGTGACGTTTGCAGTTTCATTTTCTGTTTTTTGATACACCCCAATCAAGCGGAAGTTACTTGTGATTTTGTATTGCGCAGCAAATTCAATCCCGTTGAATTCGCTCTTCGCTTTATCGTCCAAATCCCCTTGTGTATAGGTCAGGCCTAAGTACAAATCGTCCAACGTGTAATTTACACCGGCAATAATTTGATTCGCTGCACCTTGGCCTGTGCCATTATCGTTGCTTGCGTAGCCCAAGCCTAAACCAAGGCCGATAGGTAAGTTATAAATTGCAGAAAGACCAAAGCCATCGGTGTCTTTTTCTTCGCCTGCAATAAAGCTTGCTTTCACATTGAGGGCATCAAATGTAGCTGCGTAGAGGAAGGTGTTGTTGATTTGCTCATTACCTGCGTTGATGAACTCTTTTTGAGCGCCAGTATAAGTACCGATGTCTGACATTTGAGAAATTTGCACGCCAGCCGTATCTTGGCGGCCGACAGAAATAGCACCAAAATCAGCTTGTAAACCTGCAAATAGGTAACGTTGGTTGAAATCAGAATTCTTATCGTTGCTGGCGGAGGAATTAACCGTTTGCTCTGCTTCATAGGTTGCAAAACCTTTCAAAGAGTCAGAGATTTCTGTTGAGCCTGTAATATTCAAACGCGCACGGCTTTTGTTTTTCATCGTGCCTTCAATTTCTTTGCCTTTGTCATCACCACCGAAATCGCCACGAAATTCTGCACGTCCACCAACTTTAAGCTCATTTCCATCCGCTTTGTAAACGGTCGCAGCAAAAGAAGAACCTGATACCAATGCTGTAAGAATTGCGGTTGCGATTGTTGCTTTTTTCATTTTATTTACCTTATCCATAATCAATGAGCTTCAGTGCTCGAACGGTTTGATGTGAGTAAAGTAGATGTTTTAAATGAATGTTTAATTACTGATTCATGATGTTTACATGTTGTTTTTATTGATGATTTTTTAAAGAAAATGTTATGTAGTGATGTTCAAAATAGTCAAGGTGCCATGAATTTTGAGTCGAAGATCTTACTTTTATCTAATGAAGATGCAAATCCATTCACTCGCGCTGTAGATGAGGTAAACTCGACGATCTTAGTCATCTCAAGGAAGAGTATATGTATTCGGTTCGTTTGGATAAACAGAAGATAACCCCGTCTAAAGTGTTGTGTGTTGGACGGAACTATATTGAACATATTCAAGAGCTTAATAACACAATACCAGAACAAATGGTGGTGTTTAATAAACCCAATACGAGCATTACAACCACTCTATCCTCGTTTCACCAAGAGACGCTTCACTATGAAGCTGAAATTTGTTTTTTGATCAAAAAAGGTCAATATAGCGCGGTTGGTTTGGGGTTAGATCTGACTAAGCGGGTACTGCAATCTCAGCTTAAAGCAAAAGGTTTACCTTGGGAGCGGGCGAAAGCATTTGACGGTTCAGCAGTACTTAGCCGATTTGTGCCATTGTATGGTATCGACATCAATAAGTTGCAGTTAGAGCTATTCATCAACTGTGTTCGGGTTCAGTGCGGCGGTGTAAACCAAATGATCTATTCACCCGCCATCATTTTAGAAGAGCTGAAATCTTACACATCGCTGCGTGATGGTGACGTTGTGATGACCGGAACGCCACAAGGAGTTGGAGAAGTTCATTGTGGCGATCTCTTTTTAGGGCGTCTTAAATGTGGAGAGCAGACCTTAATCGAGATTGAATGGCTAGCGCAATAAAACTGATTTGCGCTATTCGGGCTGCGGTTATTATCAGTATTCACCGCAGCCTCTGTCTTTAATGGGCTAAGAGCGTTAAATTTAGCAAAAAGAAAGTCGCCATGCTGATGATCGTGGTCAGCAGGACATTCTTGGTTTTCCATGCAATCAGCCCCGCTAATGCTGCGGCCCACAAGTAGGGATTATGGCGATCAAGCCAAAGTGTTTGCTCTGGCAGGAACACAATCGGAGCCCAAATAGCAGTTAATACGGCAGGGCTAGAATAAGTGAGTAAGCGCTGGATAACTGGGTTGAGACGCAGCGGTAATTTAGGCTCTAAGAACAGATAACGGCTCATAAAGACCAAAGCGGTCATGGCGAGGATAGAAAGCAGAATCATCGTTGGTTCCTCCTGCTCGAATAGAGTAAAACTTCAGAAACATAACCTGCACACATTGCGCCAATGCTTGCTAGCATTAAGCTACCTTCAACTTGCCAAAGAGTCAGGCTTACCGATAACACTAGGGCACTGATGACAGCAACGAGTATCGGTATGTTTTTAATGTTCGGAATGACAATGGCGATAAAAGTAGCCGCGACTGCAAATTCCAACCCCAACTCGTTTAAAGCGGGGATGTAGCTGCCCGCAATAATGCCGACCAGTGTGGCCAAATTCCAAACTAAATAGAAGCTTAAACCTGCACCAAGCGCGTACCAACGGTTAAACTGTTTTTCATTTTGTTGTCCGCAGACCGCAAACAGCTCATCAGTGAGCAGAAAACCCAGAATTAAACGCCAACGTGTCGGGAGTGGGCTGATTTTGCTGCGCATGGAAACGCTGTAGAGAAAATGGCGAGAAGTGATGAAAAATGTGGTGATCAGCAGAGTCAACAGCCCTGCACCTGTTTTAAACATCCCCGTGGCGACGAGTTGCGCTGAGCCTGCAAATAAAACCGCAGAGAGTGCTTGGCTCTCTAATACGGTCAGGCCACTTTCAATCGCAAATGATCCCGCCAATAAGCCCCATGGTAAAACGGCAATACTCAGCGGTAGCATGGCCAGTGCGCCTTGCCCAAAGAGGCGACCTCGAGGTTCTAAATGTATGTGGTTCAATAGTGTGCTATCCATAGTAATTCCTTTGCTGGAAGTGATGAATCTATCAAGCCACAAGGTTGGGTCAAGCGATTGTACAAAATTGCGCTTGCTATTTGGCTAAGAACTGTTTTGGCGTTAAGCCCATTGCACGCTTAAAGTGGCGATGTAGATGACTTTGGTCATGAAACCCAGATTCTTGCGCAGCATCTGAAATGGGATGACCACTTCTCAATAGTGTTTTAGCATAACGCAACCGCGCTTGAATTTGATAGGCATGCGGTGGGAAGCCATACATTTTTTGAAATGAACGAACCAAATGATAGGGGCTAACTCCAGCTAGTTTTGATAAATCTTCTAATGAGACATCGGCCTGAGGAAAGTCATCTAAGAATTCTTTAACCGTATAGAGCGACTGCTGAATTTTAGTTTTAGGTAGTGAGATAGGAGGACTTTTGGCATGACGTGCTACCAGTTTGGTTAGGGTCGCGTACACTAATGTTTCGCGTAATAGACGGTTACTCGACTGCTCTAACGTATCAAAAACTAAACGAAATTGGTTTGCTAATTCAGGATCGTAGACTACGGGTTCTGGAAAATAAGGAGCGCATGAGTTAAAGGAACCTAACTCTTGAAGCACGGTACTAAATTGTTCTGGAAGTGGGTACATGGCTTTATAGGCCCAACCACCTTTTACAGCAGAATGGCCATTATGGACTTCTTCGGCATTAACCAAAATAATGCTGTCTTGTGGAGCAATATGATGACCACCGGTGCGGTAAAATCGTTGAGCACCGCGTTCAATAACTCCCACCGTGTACCCTTCGTGGCTGTGGCGCGAAAAGTTTTGTGTTTCGTATTGTGCATCGAGAAGCTCAATTCCGCCAAGTTCATTAGCGATATGAAACTTGGCTAGTTCTCTCTTTTTGCTTTTCTGCTTGGGCATTTCATATCCTACCTTTTTGCAACAACCAGTGTAGCCAATTTATTCAGAATGGTTTTGTACAAAATTGCGCATACAACGGTCATCCACTGGAGGGAAAAGATCGTTGTAGTCGCAGGCATTGTTCACCTAAACAGATGAAATAAAAATGCCGCCAACAATGAACTGAAGACGGCCTGTTATTTCGTTGTGCTTGTCCGGTAATGAGCGCTACAAGCTGTGTTGGTGTTCTGCGATGAGCATCGCCATTTGCTCGCCAGCTTTTTTCTCGGCGCTGGCGAAATCTTCTTCTGCTTCGAAGGCTCCGACGACCTCGTAATAGCATTTCAATTTAGGCTCAGTGCCCGACGGGCGCACAATCACTCTCGCTCCGCCTTCCAAGTGATAGGTCAATACATCGCTAGCAGGAAGTTGAATCGCTTGCGTTGTTCCATCGGCAATATAACGTGTGAGTGATTTGAGATCGTCGGTCATGAGCACTTTTCTACCAGCGATTTCCGTTGGCGGTGTGGCGCGAAGCTTGTCACCGATCGGCGGTGAGTTAGGGGCTAACTTAATGCTGCGTTGTGCATTAATGTAAAAACCGTGCTGGCGGTAAATGGTTTCGAGTTGATCCCAAATAGTCTTACCTTGGCTGTATAATTCGGCCGCTAGTTGTGCAAATGCCACCATGGCCGAAAAACCATCTTTATCCCAAACGGTTTGCCCTATGGTGTAACCCAATGCTTCTTCATAGGCGAATAAGAACTGCTGTTCATCGCTTTGTTGTTGCATCGCCACGTTGGTCAACCATTTAAAGCCAGTCAAGGTTTGGTAGTATTTTGCACCTTTCGCCTGCGCAATATTACCGAGTAAACTGGATGAGACGATGGTGTTGCCAACCAACTGTTTTGAGGCATCGGTTTTGGAGAGCAAATAGTCCCCAAATAGTGTGCCAACTTGATCGCCAGTCAGCATTTGGTATTGACCATCCGCTCGTTGTACTGCAACGGCAAATCGGTCGGCATCTGGGTCGTTGGCGCAGGCCAGTTGTGCATTTTGGGCATGGGCTAACGCGATAACCATATCCATCGCCCCCGGCTCTTCAGGGTTCGGGAAGTTGACGGTCGGGAAACGGCCATCCGGCTCTCGTTGTTCCTTTACACTGATGACATGGGTAAACCCAGCGTCATGCAGCAAAGTTTCAGCCATCTCAGCGCCGACACCATGCATCGCGGTATACGCAATGGTAAGGCATTGCGGATCAGTGTGGTGGTTTAACAATGGGCTTTGATTGAGGGTACGACGGTAAGTTTGGTAATACTCTTCTGTTAGCCATTGCAAAAGGCCTTGTTGGTGCGCGTTGTCTAACGGCATCAGAGAAATAGCTCGCGTTGCCGCTAAGTCGATTTCTGCTGCAATACCTGAATCGTGAGGTGGGATAATCTGTGCACCATTTTCCCAGTACACCTTAAAGCCATTGTATTCGGGTGGGTTGTGACTGGCGGTGACTACGACTGCGGCGGCGGCATTAAAGTGTTTTACCCCAAAAGCGACTACTGGGGTCGGTGCCACTTTATGCGTGAGATACACTTTGATCCCCAGCGCGGCGAGTACTGAGGCGGTATCGTGTGCAAATTGCTGAGAATCTGGCCGGCCATCATAGCCAATCACCACCCCACGTGTTTTGGCATTGCTGACTTGTTGAATGAGGTAGTGCCCTAAACCCGTCGCCGTTTCTTGAATTACCAGGCGGTTCATACGATTAGGGCCGCATCCCACC
>NZ_CAWNHY010000272.1:0-18627 GCF_963874335.1 Vibrio sp. V10_P2A27P122
CACCAAAGCCGACGTAGAGAACTGATCACTGGCCAATGCATCGTTGAAAAATTGTAATAAGATCTCTTTTAAACCAGAAATTTGACGCGTGAAGCTATAAATAGCATTGCGCTCTTCGAGATCCATAGGTACAGAAACCGCATGCGGCAGTACATCATTAATGCGCTCAACAAACTGACTGTAGTCTTTTGAAAACTCGTTGAGCCAGTTATCCAAGTCATCAATAGAGTCGAGCGAAAAGGTAAAGCCCAGCACATCTTCACGCTGACTGCGCGAGTAATGTTTAAAGAAAGGTTCAAAACCGTGTAATAAATCCAATTTCGTCAATGCAATATAGACAGGTAAACGCGTGGATAACGTCTCCATCAGTTCACGTAAGCGAGCACGTAATAAATTGGCGTAAGCTTTACGCTCGGTTGCAGTTGCGGTTGCTAAGTGAGAAACGTCTAACGCTAAAACGATACCGTTGAGTGGACGACGGCTACGCGTTCTCTCCAACCAATTAACAAAATGAAGCCACAAACGGCGTTCCATCGCACCATCGTTATCATTACTATGGTTACCTTGTGTCAGTAGCTCTCCATCTGGATCGATCAATACCGATTCATCGCCAATCCACCAATCAAACGAATACGGGTTTTCACTTTTTTGACCCGAGGCTCGCATTACCGAAGAAAAAACAAAGTTTTGCCCAGAGCGGTTGATGAGGCTGGTTTTACCGGCATTTTCCAAACCGAGCACTAAATACCATGGCAACGCATAAAGATAATTACGTTTATTGAGGTTCTCTTTCATGCTGACCATCACTTGGTTCAGCTCAACCTCTTGGCGCTCTTCATAGGCTTTAATTGGATCTTGGCGAAGCTGATCTTCACGCTTTTGCTCGGCTTTAAAACCTTGCAATTTTCGCCACTGCCAAACACCCCAAACGGCCAATGCACCTAAAGTGAACAAGCTACTTGCCACTGCGCGAGCGGTTATCGATTCAAGTGGCTTATTACCCGCGATCTCTAGCCAAGGACCTGCCCACCAAATCGCAACATTCAATAGAATGAATGTGCTAAATAGCAAAATAGGCATCGCCGCGGCAATGCCCGGTGTTAACTTTCTTGCGATCCCAACAATAAATTTCCACATGGGTTTGTGTCCTTCGTTTACTCTGACGTTGTGTATTGTTCTAATTGCTCAACTAATGAGGGTTCCCAATCGGTAACGCTCATGGTGCTAACCTGAGCATGTAACGTTTGGTACTGTTCTTTCGCCATCGCATCTAAATTATTGCTATTTAACAAATCAGCCGATAATAACCGCCAATAGAATTTATCCCTTGGCTCACTGGCGCTGACCAGACCATCGTTGAGCATAGAGAGCGCCACCGCAATGCCTCCCTCTTTCGCTAAGCTAAACGCCTCTTTGCGTTTGTCTTGCCAATCACCTGCTACTTGGCCTTGGGCGCTACTTTGCTGCTGGCTGAGTAGCCACTCTTTTACGCTCGCATTGACAAAAGGCTCGCCTCCTTTGAATTTCAACTCGAGCAGCGCAGGTAGACGTGCCACAAACTGCTGGCTTTCACTCAAAATGGCTTCACTCCACGCCTTTTGGCCTAAGCTTTGCGCGATTTGATAGCTCATCATCTGCCCTTCAAACCAGTAAGGTGCCATGGTCAAACTCTGCTCTACCTTGCGCCATAAGGCTAAATCTGGGCTACGCATTTGGTCGTGATACTCTTTGATTCGTTCTTGCGCCATCGCCCGTAACAGTGTTTCACCGCTGACGTCGTGCTCAGGTAATGAGGTAATACTTGACCACACGGCAAAACGCCTGACTCGTATTGCCAAGGCAATGCCGAACTCTTGTTCAGACAAAAACTCAGCTACCTTTAGTAAGGTCTGCTTAGTGGCTTTGTCACTTGAACTGTCGACGGAGATGGCGCTCTGGGTGGTGGTTTTACGTTCAACCGCCGGAGTCTCTTGCACATGTTGAGTGGCTTGCTCACGTTCTGTTGCACGGCGCAGCTGGGCTTGAACTTTAGCCACTAGACTTTCAACGCTTTCAGACATCAGTCCGGCTTGAGTAGTCGCTTGCTGTAGCGCGTCGATCGCGGTGTTTAACTCATCACGATCTGGTCCATCAAATTGTGCGAAATCTAACTTGTCGATGACTAAGGCTAACCGCTGCACAATCTGGCTGAAGAATTTGCGACGTGGCAAACTGCCTCTTTTGCCTGGCGCAGGGAAGCAATCTTCCCAGTAAAGGGACATGAAATCGCTCAGCAGCTGCAGCGACGTGGTGAAACGTAGCGGTGTGACTTGGTTATGCAAACACTGCAACAAGTAGATCAATAATTTGAGATCTTTACTTTTTTCGCTGAGCAGTTTGAGCGTACTGTGTTCGACTTCATCCCATTGCACACTAGCGTGGGAGAGTGACCCCACTTTCATCATTTGATCTTCAACAAAATCAAACAGTGGATCATCAATCAGGCGCTCACCCACAGGGTTATCGGCTTGAATAGGCTGAGTAATACAGCGGCGATAATCGGTTAACTCCATTGGAACTCCTTACCAACCACAGCGTGTTTTTAGTGCCGTTAATGATTGCGAAAGCTCGCTCGCATCAAACTGCAATCCATCAACAAAAGGAGAGTTTGAACGCAGCACAAGGCGATTTTCTCGCGCCATCGCTTTCATCATCTCAATCGCTGGCATGCCTCTGCCTGAGGAAAAGAGCAAACCTAAATCGTCACTACGCCAAGATTGTGCCTGCATATTAGCAATCGACACTTGGATGCGAGGGTCATCAATCGCGCTAGGAAACGCCAATTCCACTCGACTCAAATTGTCGATACAGCTCATCAGCAGCACAGGTTTAGCGTTATCGTCAAACTTTGTATTTTGATTTAACGCAACCAAAGTAATCCACGCATTCCCTTTATCATCGTCGCCCTCAACGGTTAAGTGACTTGCTTCCCCGTCTTGATACTGGCTGATGCTATCAAAGGCTCGTTGCCAAGATAGCGGTGCATTGGGCGTTACCGCTTGGGGCATCACCACGTCAGAAGGCGTTTTAAACAGGTGGTCAAAACAGCTCAATCGCTCTAACCGAGATGTGATCGTAGTGCATTGCTCTGCTTGTGCTATAGCGTCATTTTCCGCATTCGCCATGGGGAAATACAGCGTCATAGAGAGGCAAACTGTGAGCCTAAACAACCGTTTATTCATGGTGTTTTAATCTCCAATTTTTGGCATTTATAGGCCAAGGTCCGCTTGGGAATACCGAGGCTTTGGGCCGCTTTGGCCCTATCACCAGCAAAGTATTGGAGGCGCTCACGGATAATACGAGACTCAAATTCATTCACCGCTTGTTTTAAATCATCCACCACTCGGCTGACACCGGGCTCAGCTTTAGCGACCTTATGCCCATGTCGTTCAGTCTCTGGCTGCTGATCGGCTTTAGTGTATGCTAAACGTTGTGTAAAGCAGGACTCCTCCACCTGTGTGCCATCCAGTGTTTGCGCACAACCAAATTCAATAAGGTGCTTGAGTTCACGCACGTTACCGGGAAAGTCATAACGTTTTAGGCAATCGATCGCTTTATAGTGCACACCCCGAATGTTGGTTGCATGCTGCTGATTAAAGCTGCGCACAAAATGTTGGCTAAGCCGTTCAATATCATCCATCCTTGCCGCAAGGCGTGGCAAAGTGATCGGGTACTGAAATAAGCGGTAATAAAGATCCTGACGAAACGATTTATTACGCACTTGTTCGAGAAGATTGACATGCGTTGCTGAAACCAAACGAAAATCAGAAGATTGTTCGTTTTTACCGCCAATCGGCCGAAAAGATCGAGATTCCAACACTCGCAGTAATTTGGCTTGCAGGCTCAAGGGCATATCACCGATTTCATCCAAAAACAGGGTTCCGCCATCGGCTTGCGCAATCAACCCTTGTTTATCGCTATCCGCGCCGGAAAACGCCCCTTTGCAGTAGCCGAACAGTTCACTTTCCAATAAGTTTTCAGGGATAGCCGCGCAGTTAATAGCAACAAATGGCGCTTGTTTACGGGGCGAGAGTTGGTGCACCGCTTGCGCGACCAACTCTTTACCTGTCCCTGTTTCACCTTGCACCATCACTGAAAGCTGTGATGGCGCGGCGTTGATGATCTGCTCTCTTAATTTTTTCATCGCCAAACTGTTACCGATTAAGGTTTCAGAGAGGCTCGCAATTAATGAACGACGAGCGTTGTCTCGCTGAACGTCAGACAAGGATTCCGATAAGTTTTGTCGATTTTGTTCTTCCCGTTGCATCTCATTAAGCAACGACCACTGATGGCAAAAAACATCCACATACTTGATAAAATCTGGCTGCTCAAATAGGCCTTCCAAGGTATGGGTTTCACCAATCAACATCAAAATAGACTGAACTTGTGTATCCCCATTCGGTAACGGGTGTACAACCACGCTATCTAACATGCCGACCCGGCTAGTGAGTTGACTAAACAGGCGATTAGATTGCCAAAAAACCAATTCATCAGCGGTTAAGTGCATCGATTTGGCCGATTGCAATACATGGGCAAACGGACAATCAAAATCGGTGACCGACCAGCTTAAATTCAGCGGGTTATCCTGTGGCACTAAGGTACGGCCGTCTGAACTGGGAACCAGTAACAAGCAAGTATCGAGCCTTAGCTCTCGGCGCAGCGTTTCTACAAACAATGCGGCCAATTGGCTAGGCTTTCTCGCGACAACAAGCTCGGTTGCGTAAGCTAACCAGTGACTCATGATCACTCAACCTCTCCAATAAACTCACCCTCTTCCGCCGCTAAATAGATGCGTTGCACTGGTTGTTTATCAGCCAATTTATTTAACAAAGCTAATGAAATCGGTGGTAGTAATTGACCTTCGATGATCGCTTCCAGCATACGAGCCCCATTTTCAGAGCGCGTGGCACGGCTTAAGATCTCTTCGATCAAGCTATCTTCAATCACCACGTCAGCGGCATAACGCTGTTTAAAGAGCTGCTCAAGGCGGGTTAACTTGCCACGCACAATCTGCTCTAGCACTTCTTTGCTGAGCGGTAGATACGGAATAATCTCCATACGAGCCAGTAAGGCGGGTTTGAAGAAAGCCGCAAGTTCTGGGTAAAGCTGCTCATCAAGCAACTGAGGCTGCTGCGCGTAATCGACTATGGTTTGGTAACCTAAATTCGAGGTGAGGAAGAAAACGATGTTTTGGCAGTCGATCACTCGACCTTCACCATCGGCCAGCTCACCTTTATCAAAGGCTTGGTAGAAAATATTGAGCACTTCTGGATGCGCTTTTTCAACTTCGTCTAACAGCACCACAGAGTACGGCATTTTACGAATCGCTTCGGTAAGAATGCCACCCTCACCATAACCAACATAACCCGGAGGCGAACCAATCAGGCGTGAAACGGTATGCTTTTCTTGATATTCCGACATGTTGATAGTGGTTAAAAATTGTTTACCACCATAAAGTTGTTGCGCCAGTTGGACTACCGTTTCGGTTTTACCAACGCCACTTGGACCCACGAGTAGGAAGGAACCTTTTGGACGCCCCGGACGGCGCAAATCCGCGCGCGCCGTTAATAAGTTACGGTGAACACGCTCAATCGCAGTATCTTGCCCTTTGATTGCCTCACCTAAAATAGCCGTTAGGTGGGTGATTTTATGCAGCTCATCGCTGTTCATTTGGTCAACGGGCACGCCCGTCCAGTCCGCAATCACTTCCGCTATTTGCTGAGCATCGACTTGTGGATGCATGAGACGATCATTATGAGGGATCTCTTCTAAAGCTCGATATTGCTCCTGCAATTGAACAAGTAACTCATCGCGCTCAACTTGGGTCTGCTCACCATGATCCTCAGCGCCATCTAAGAGCTGATCGCGTAGGATAATAATGCGCTCAATGATCGCTTTTTGCTCTTGCCAGCTTTGAGTCAAGGTCGCTTTTTCAGCTTCATCGGCCACTTCTTGGCTACATAGCTCATCCAAGCGATGCGAATCAACCACTTGACCTAAATATTGAGCACGCTCAAGCATATCAATTTCAAGTTGACGTTGATGGCAAGCGGTCTCTAGTTGCGCTAAGCGCTTCGGCGGTGTGGTGATATTAATTGCAATACGCGCGCAAGCAGTATCCAACACATCAATCGCTTTATCCGGCAGTTGTCTACCTGAAATGTAACGCGCTGAAAGCTCGGCGGCGGCTTTCAATGCATCATCAGTAATCAATACGTTATGGGCTTTTTCGTAAACACGATTCAAGCCACGCAGAATATCTACTGCTTGGCTGATGCTCGGCTCTTCTAATTTCACTAACTGGAAACGACGAGTCAGCGCAGGATCTTTTTCAAAATACTTTTTGTACTCTTTCCATGTGGTGGCTGCGACAGTACTGAGCTCGCCTCGCGCAAGAGCTGGCTTGAGCAAGTTGGCCGCATCACTACCACCCTCTTGGTTGCCAGAACCAATTAAAGTGTGCGCTTCATCGATAAACAAAATGATCGGTTTAGGCGAGGTTTTGATCGCGTCAATCACGCCTTTAAGACGTTTTTCAAATTCACCTTTGACTGAAGCACCCGCTTGCAACAAGCCTAGATCGAGTGAGCACAACTCTACATTTTGCAACTGTGTCGGCACATTGCCCGCAACGACGCGCAATGCAAGCCCTTCAATCATGGCGCTTTTACCGACACCAGCGTCTCCCACAACGATGGGGTTGTTTTTACGACGACGACACAAGATGTCGATCATCAAATTGAGTTCGTTTTCACGACACAATACTGGGTCCAGTTCGCCGTTACGCGCTTGCGCCGTGACATTGGTGCAGTATTTATGCAGTGGCGAAGATGACGCTGCATCCAGCGCGGCAGGAACTTGAGAACCCGCTTTGCTTTTTTCAACCGCCGACTCGGAAGAGTCTTGCAACAGCGTATCAAACCCTTTGTTTAGGCTCTCTTTGTTGATGTGTTCAAAAAGACGGATTAGTTTAAGTGGTAGGTAACGATCAGCGCGCATCAACGCGGCTAAAAACACCACACCCGAACGAAGCTGATTCTGATTCAGCTCAGTGGTAGAAAGCAACCAAGCTTCCTGCAATAGCTCAACCAACAGTGGCGAGAATGCTGGATAGGTATCTAACACTTGTTCACGAGCGTAACTTGCACTGATGGCTTGTTTTACGGTTTCCACATCTAAGTTAGCGTGCTTAGCTATCACACGCACATCCGAAAGTGGGTTCTCTAGCAACACATGTAAGAAGTGCTCATAGGTCACTTCTGGGTGCTGACGTTCAATACATAATGAAGCGGCTTGCTCTAGGGCTAGCTTACTCTGTTCATTGAGTTTTGAAATTAATGTGGGTAATTCAATACGGATCACTACAATCACCTAGCCTTTTATAATTAGAGTATTTGGTTCAATTGGTTTAATACGTCTGCCGATTGGCTGTGCAGTAAATAGGAATAGCCTAAAAACACACCGACCCAAATAATGACAAAACCAAGCAGCACTGACCAAACCGGTAACTGCCTGCTTAACTTATATTTTGATTTCACCACATGGTCGGTGGCGGAGGTCAGTTCTTTCGGCTCGTTTTCATCCAACGAACTGACGGTGTCATGTAAACGACTGATCACCTTTTCACGCTCGTTGTGGCCGCTTTCCATCACACGGTATTTACCTTCAAAACCTAACACTAGGCATTGATAGATAAACTCTAGCAACGCGCGATAACGTTTAGGTTCACCTTCCAAGCGACTTAAGATGGTAAACACTTTTTCGCCGCCCCAAGTCTCACTGTGGAAACGAGACAGCATAGAATGTTCAGCCCACACACTAGATGCACCCCACTCGGTTCCCATGACGGCTTCATCCAAAAACGCGCACAGAATGTAGCGATAAGCCATCAAAATCGCATGCTCAAACCCTTGCTCGGCAAGCTCGATTTCAATCGCTTTAATCTCTTCCACCGTCTGTTTGTAGATCTGCTCAATGTTTTCGCACTCTGACAAGCTGCGTACCCGCAGCGACAAACCAAACAGAGGGGTAGCAGCATCAATCAAAACATTAGGGTTATCACCACGCAGTTGAAACCAGTAATCTTGGTCGTGGTTGATCTGCTCGACGCTGTCAAAAAGCAGACCGCTGTATTGGGTGTTTTTTTTATCAATGGCCATCATCAGCTCCTAATCGCCCAGAATTGCAGGTCAAGATCTTCAAACGCACCCGCGACATGGAAAGCAAAACCACTTGAGCGACCTAACATCGACCATGCTGAGCTGGTTTTATCCAATTGGTAATAGGTATAACCGGCGTGGTAAGGCAACTGCCTTGGTGCAACTGGTAACGGTGTAATTGGAATGCCCGGTAATTGCAGTGAAATGAGCTCGCGGATTTTCTCCACTGACGATACTTTGGTCTGCTGAGTAAAGAGACGACGCAGTTCATCTAATGGCATGCGTGCTTTCACCGCGATGATGAATTCTGCGCTTTCAACCAGTTGAGGGTCGTGGATTGGGGCAACCATCAGGCCGTACTTACGTTTATCCAACTGAATCGAGACCGCTCTAGGCTCAAGTACGATACTTAGGCTCTGTCTTAAGTTGCGGATCAGCGGCCCAAAAGAGTGGGTCGGCATTTCATGGTTGTAGCTCGGGATGCTCGGTGGTAAACGACTTTCATCGGTAAATGTAGCCAATTCTCCACATACGCATGACAGGCACTCAAATAAACGTTCCGGGTGCAAACTGCGTAGCTCTGCCAAGTGTTGCATCTGGGGTTGTAAGCGATTCAGGGCTTGCAACAACATAAAATCAGACACATCCGCGACCCCGCCTTGAGAGGGAGAACTGATACGCTGAGCAATGTTTTTGGCACGTTCGCGCATTAACCCAGAGATTTCGTTAATAAAACGGTGCAAAGCCGCATTGCTCGCAACATTAAGATGGCACGGAATAAAGTCCGGATCGAGTACGACACTGCCATCAGGACGTTTTTCTAAAATACGAGCGATCGCAATTGAGGCGTAAGAGCTTCTGTCTTCTTTTTCAAGCATCAACTGCACACGAACAGGTGAGACATCTAGCGTCGTGGTGTCACCGCGCACGGTATGCACATCACGCACTTCTAAACGATTGCTTAAGTAACGCCCGGTTCCACGCTCTTCAGGCCAGTTAATCTCCATTAACGATTCACTGCGAAGTGGCACCGCTAAATAGACCAACTGGTTTGCAAGCGAAGCATCGGCAATCTCGAGAGCATCTGGCAACACATCTTCCTGAGGAATACGGAAAACGGTTCCATCAGGCATAATGCCGACCGCACGTTCGATCGCGATACGACCAAAAGAGAGATATTCAGGGTTAAGTGATAACTCTGATACTCCGTAAAGATAGCCACTGACTGATGAGATGCGTTCATCAATATGATATTCAAAATAGCGTTGCTGCTGCTGGAAATGCTGCGGTTTAATGAATAGACCTTCATTCCAAATGACACGATTACGCGCAAACATCTTGTTATTCCACCCTTTCCAGTTTTACATCGTAGTCTTTGAAATACATCAAAAGATGATATTCCCTACCTTTGTTAAGCACTTTGACGGCCTTTTTCCATTCACTCAGCTCAGGTTCAGCAAAATGCGCCATGACCCCAATGTAGTTCGTGCCTTCATCAATCTCGAACGCGTTCACAAACTTAAACTGGCCTGGTGTCATTACATAATCGTAATTGGCGATAAAATTGCTGCGTAACGCTTTTTTGTAGTCTGCTTTTACTTGGTCATAATCGGCAGACATAAACATCGAATCATCTTTGAGCTCAAACACTTGAACCTCTATCGGCGACGCTTCACCCCAAATATTAGGGTTAGTACCTTCATCACTAACGAGACTGAACGTTACCTTGGTCGGCTGTGTGGCTGGCTCATACTTTTCTGATGAGCTACAGGCGGTTAATACCGTCAGTAGCATCAGCAGGACAAAAGACCGCTTGTTCACCGTTATAGCTCCAGCTGTTTTTCACGAATTTTCTTGTCGTAAGACTGCTCGAAAATTTCCCAAAACAGTTTCTCAAATCCTTTTTGGCGATTAGAAGTGAGCTCTTGGTAGTAGTGGCAATACATCTCCCACGCCCAAGCATCTGAAGAGTGATTCTGTGCATCACTATTGCGCTTGTAGTGTTGAAAACGGCGCAGTAGCACTTGAGGAGAAAAGGCATTAAGAATCTGATTTAGGGCTTCACTAGTGGCGTGCTGCATTGCTTCGTTATGGTCGCGCACATTTTTTAGGCTTTCGGCAATCGCCGCTGGGGCAGACAAGTGCACCACACTTTTATCAGCATCATACAGGGTACGAATGGTTTCTTCGTATGATAGCCCCAAGCGAAGTGGGTTATCTTCAATCGGTTGCAAGTTACGATTCATCATACCAAAACGCCCTTCACTCACTTGCTGGTGAAGCTCAAGCAAACCTTGCACACACGCTTGCAACGATTGCCCAAGCTCTTCTGAAAGCATGTGCATTTTCGCCATATCGTGGCTATTGCCAACGTCAACACCTAGCCCGGTGAGCATAGGGCCGGTCAATAAGTGTGATGCATTGTTTGACGAGCTGTTGTGTTGCTCGGAGTGAGGGTGGTAGCTTCTCGCCACTTCTTCCTCAAGTAGATCTAATACTTTATCGTCCATCGCTAAGCCCTCAGGTACGTTGTAAATGCTGTTGTTAATGTTCAAATGAGTCGGTGGTTGCGCAGTCTCATGGTGCTCAACAGCCGGAATAGGTGGTAAATCGGTGGAGGTTTTGCCAAAACCGAGAATTTTCTTTAATCGAATCGATGACGTCATCTCATACTCGCTGTCAGCTTGAGGCGTAAACTGCAGTTGCGACTGCTGGCTATCGTATTCTGGCACTAATGAATGTTGTACTTGTGCGAGTGGTTTTTCCGTCTCTTCAAGCAACGACTCTTCTTGTTTAATACCTTGCAATAAATCATCTAAAGCGGCGATAGGGTCCATTGAACTCGGCTCTGGTTCATCCTCGTCGCGGCTGATATCATCCAATGGACCATCTTTGAGTAGATCGAGCCCCTCTTTAGCAAACAGCTGATCCAAAGAGCCATTAATCAGAGAATCGTCTTCACCCACTTGACCAAAAATGACACGAATTTGGTAAGGTCCAATGGCCACCTCATCTTTATGCTCCAACTTAGCCGAAGCACCTTGCCCTAACGGCTTATGGGAACCATTAACATAGGTATTACCAACCAGATCTTGAATGCAAAACGCACCATCAATCACACGGATTGAACAGTGATGATTTTGAATTTTCCCTTTACCGTCACGAAGCTGCCAATGCGCATCACTTGCAGAGCCAATCACACCGCCTTGCACATTAAACATCGCTTGTGCAGATAATCCTGATTCCAGTAGTTGCACATTCGTCACTACCATTGAAAGCGTTTGCTTCTTCTGCATATCGCTATTGCCTTACTTGTATAAGCACGCTTTTGTCCGCCAAATCGCGCCCTAAAAATGATGACCAACCCAAAGCCACACCACTGTCATGACATAAACTCATCACCGGAGCCTCGCTCTCGTGCATGGTCAGCTCAAGGTCGTAAGCCATCTGCTCTCGTAAAATAAACTCCACCAACTTACACAGCGGTTGATGTTCTTTGCCTGATGGCAAAAAATCGGCAAATCGTTCTCGAGTTAAGTTTTTGATACAGATAACAAACTTACCGTTACAGTCCATCACTGACTCACCCAACATGCTGTTGATCCCAAGCTCACCATTCTGCTTACCTAAGCAAAACTGCTGATAAGGCTCTATCCGGACTTTGCGTCGAACCCACTGGCGAATACTGACTTCTTGTAGATCAAAGCAGTGCGCGATGATGCCAGACACCACTTGCGGTGAACGACTTCGGCCAGCCAAAGTGCCCGCATAAGCCAGCATCTTGCACCAATTTATCGGTGTTTCGCCGCGCAAGTCCGCATCACCCAAACCGACTAAAGCAAACAGCTGTGATGAAAATTGATCCTGCGCACCCGCTTGAAAACGGACGTAATAGCGATACTTTCGCCATACGCGATACACAAGGTTAATCAACCGATTATTGAAGAAATCTAAAAAGGGCCGCTTGAAACCACCGGGATCTTCTTCGACCAATTGCTGCAAAATAAAACCAGGCAACGGTGACTGTGCCCCAGTTAATCCAAAAAAATTGGTTTGTAAGATCAGGCGATCATCCGCGAACTCACGTAAATCGGTTACGTCTGCTGGTGCAAAGCCTAAACTTGGGTTGGCACTGAATACCAACTGGCATGTCCGCTCCCAATCTTCTGATTCAGGATTAAACGCATTAAGTTTTTGCAGCAGTTCCACCAACTGGTAGAAGTTGTACGTTCGTACATCGCTTGGTAAACCCAGTAGAGGCTCCGGCATAGCCGCCGCAGCCATCTCTAGATCAATGGCTGCATTCCTGTCTGTGTTCCCCATGTGTACTTCTCTTGATTGGACGCATTAATAACAATCAGCTCATGAAACGAATTGATGCTGGCATAGAGGGCAAAAAAGTGGCTAAGCACTGTGCCAAAGAGGTAAAGCTCCCCTTCTGAACCAAAACAGTTTTGATCAATATGAATCGTCGATTGCAGCCCTCGCACTGGCAAACCGCGCAATATTTTATCCACGGGTTGCGACTCAATTTTTTGGATCCCTTCAAGACGCAAACGCGCAACACGCTCCGCTTGGCGATCCACCAAGGCTCTGAAATCGTAAGCTCGCAACACACTGCTTAAGGCATCTTTAGACAGCAGCGATAAATAATTCAGCGATAAGTTAGAAATCAATACCCACAATAGACTGCCATCCAGTACTGGGCGCAGAGATTGTGAAGGCACGGTAATATTGCTGAAAGTGGCAAAGGGGGGCGAGCTGTCTGTCGGCTCACAAATGTCACCGACACCGAGTTCGAGCGGTAATAAGCGATTGGTGCAGGTGAGTTTGAGCGAGATGGCTTCATCGACATGCATGGATTGCGTTTCATCTCCGCGAATGAAAGAGATGAAATTATCAAATCCATCGCCACGGATACTGTCTCTCACTCGTGTGCGGTAGTAGAGCGCTTCACGATTTCGAACCCGCTCCACTTCATGCTGAAAACTTTCAAATGCTGAATAGACACGTTTTTCACCCCGAATTCGTTGGCTGGCTTGAGTTTTGTCTTGCCAACCGAACACGCCGTCAACGCTGAACACTTCATAGTGAGAAGGGTAACGACTAGAGGGGATAATGCGATACTCTGAACGCTTGCCCGTTAAATCGATCGGATCGGCATCATGTTCAAACAAATTAATGACAGGGGTGCAGTACAACTGGAAATTATCCTGACGCACTCGAACGTCCGCTGGCAAGGTTTTCGAAAAACTGATTTTCAGTTTGAACGCACCATGCACTGATTTCGGCACTACGCTAGCCAGACGGGTAATGTCAACAAAATGAAATGCTTCAGGAAACGACAAGTATTCCTGCAAAACGCGATAACCTTCATACACATTGGAAGGATAAGGCAAAAGCGACTGCTCGCTATCAAACCCGACCGTTTGGAAGCTATTGCGCGGCAGCGTAAATTCTACCCCCGCGACTTCAACAGAAATCTTATCGAGGTAGTGGTTGAGCCATAAATAGAGCATTTGTGAGCTGTATTTATCACCACCTAAGTAAAAGCGCAGATCATCAAGATGCGCATCACCGACGCTTATCTCACCCAACATATTAAGCGACACTTCGATGATGGTCGCTTCTCTAGTATGTTGCGCAGTGACGTCAGTACATTTCAGTGGGTAAATCTGCACGTCACGACAGGTTCTAAAGTGGCATTTGGTGCCGAAAACAGGCTTGCTATCGAGCTGAGTGCCACGAGCGATTTGCTGCTTATCACTGACACTTTTATCCGGTGTGAACGAGACAATACTCATGCTTGGCACAGGACGTAAGTAGTTTGGCCACAGCATATTGATGATGGAGTGCGTTAGCTCAGGAAATTCATCTTCAACTTTTTCGCGCAAGCGAGCGGTGAGAAAGGCGAAGCCTTCCAATAAACGTTCGACATCAGGATCCGTCGTTTTACCGTGTAAAAAGCGAGAGAGTTGAGGATGAATTTCAGTGAAATGCTTTCCTTGTTCTTTAAGGAAAGCAAGCTCTTCTCTGAAGTACTTATCTTGAGCCATAATTTTCTAATACACTCGGTACTTTCGGTTTTGATCCAGTAGCAGGTTGAACTGCACTTTCTCATGTAACGCATCACTGTTTATTTCGGCCACAATATGGAAGCGCAGCATCAAAGGGCTAAACACGTCCGACTCGGATCGAATCACAATATTTCGTAAACGGGGCTCATACACATCTAAGCAGCTTTGTATCGCAAGCTTAATCCGCAGCGATAAGTCTAAGGTTTCTAACGTTGCATCGTTAAAATCCACTAAACCTAACGTTGGAGCACTTTGTGCCTCACCCATGCGAGTATTCAAAATATTGGAAACATTGCGTTTGATTGATTGGAGCACATCCCATGCATTTGGCCCTTGAGTCAAAGACATAGGCTTGGTGCCAGCTTCTAAACGTTCAAAGAAGCCGACACCAAATGCACTCTCTTCAGGTGCAATATAAGTCATGGTTATGCTTGATCTAATCGACCAACCAATGACAATTCAAAGTTCGCGCCCATGTACTTAAAGTGAGGACGAACAGAGAGAGAGACCTGATACCAACCTGGTTCACCTTCAACATCCATGACTTCGATTTTTGCAGCACGAAGAGGACGACGGCTACGTACGTCTGCTGGTGGATTTTCTTGGTCAGCCACGTACTGTTTGATCCAGCCATTAAGCTCACGTTCAAGATCTTGACGCTCTTTCCAAGCACCAATTTGCTCACGCTGTAGCACTTTGACGTAGTGTGCAAGGCGATTGATGATCATCATATATGGCAGTTGCGTACCCAACTTGTAGTTGGTTTCCGCTTCTTTGCCTTCTTTAGTATTAGGGAATATTTTTGGCTTTTGGATCGAGTTTGCAGAGAAGAATGCGGCGTTATCACTGCCTTTACGCATGGTTAAAGCAATGAAACCTTCTTCTGCTAATTCAAACTCTTTACGGTCAGTCACCAACACTTCAGTTGGGATCTTACTTTGCAGTGCACCCATCGATTCAAACACGTGTACTGGCAGATCTTCAACCGCACCGCCACTTTGTGGGCCAATGATGTTTGGACACCAACGGTACTTGGCAAAGCTATCGGTTAAACGAGTAGCGAAAGCAAACGCGGTGTTACCCCATAGATAGTGTTCGTGTGAAGCGCTGACACTTTCCACATAATTAAATGATTTAATTGGGTTTTCTGTTGGGTCATAAGGTACGCGCAATAAGAAACGAGGCGCAGTCAAGCCAAGGTAACGCGCATCTTCTGATTCACGTAGAGAACGCCATTTAGTGTATTTAGGGCTTTCAAATGTTGACTTAAGATCCTTGATATTTGGTAGCTCTTCAAAAGAATCGATACCAAAAAACTCAGGGCCTACACTAGAAATGAATGGAGCATGAGCCATCGCACCAAGTGCACCCATGTATTGCAGTAACTTCATGTCAGGGGTTGATGGCGTGAAAGCAAAGTTACCGATGATAGCGCCAGTCGGCTCACCACCAAATTGGCCATAACCAGAAGAATAAACGTGCTTATAAAGACCGGATTGCGTCGTTTCTGGTGCAAATTCAAAGTCTTCAAGCAACTCGCCTTTCGTTACATGCAACAAATCGACTTTGTTGTTTTCACGAAAATCGGTACGGTCAATAAACAGTTTCAAACCACGCCATGACGATTCCATCTGCTGGAAACGCTCTTCGTGCAAAATCTCATCCATTTGAGCACTGATTTTCTTATCAAGCTCAACCAGCATTTGATCAACGAGTGATTTGTTAACCGGCTCTTCCGTTTGATTCGAACCGATGAGATTCTCAATAAACGCAGCAACCCCTTTCTTCGCAACATCATACCCTTCTTCAGTCGGTGCAATGCGCGTTTGTGCCATGATTTCATCAAGTAAACTGCCTTGGGTGGCACTTTGTCTCTCTAAGACGGCTTCAGTAGTAGACATCAATTTCGTTCCTAAATTTGATTAAATAAAAAGTTGGGTTGATCAAGCCTTATGCTTGGGGCTCTTCTTCTTTGCCGCTCACTAGGCTTAGCTCAGATAGAAGTTTTTCACGCGATTCTTCCGAATTTAGTAGCTCTTGTAGACGCTCTCTAAATGCGGGAATATTGCCCAAAGGACCTTTTAAAGCCACAAGAGCTTGGCGTAGCTCAACCAATTTATTTAATTCTGGAACTTGTGCTGCCACTGAATCCGGTTCGAAGTCAGCAAGAGATTTGAAACTAAGCTCAACAGGAAGCTCAGCATTTTCATCGCCACTCAGTTTATTGCGCACTGTAGTGGTCAGTTTCAAATCGCTTTCACGCATAACCGCTTCAAAGTTGTTCTTGTCCACTGAAACGGTTTGTCTCTCTTCAAGTGGGGTCTCTTCGGTATGGCCTTTAAAATCACCCACCACCAGAGTTTTTAGCGGTAACTCAACTTCAGCCTGTGCATCTCCCGTTGCTGGAATATACTTAATATTAATCCGCTCTTTAGGAGCTACACTTCCTTCTTTAGACATATTACGTCTCCAATACCTATGCCAATCATTGTCAAAATTACGGACAAGAGCGTAGCTAAACTTAGTTACCACTTACTCAAGCCGAAGGTTACATAACGTTGTAAAAATTAAAGTTAAATCTATTGGACTTAAGTTCTAATAGAACTCAAGTCTCTTAATATTTATTATCTGGTAGATTTTAATGAGTATTTAAACAATAAAACCTATTAATTAGCATCAGCTATTAAATTCTTTCCTAAATTACCCCATTAGATTTATCGATATTTCGTGGGGATTTAAAATTCTCGGCACATTCTATTCATACAGGAGCATTTTAAATATAAAAAATCACAAAAACATGATCTTCACCCAAAAAAATATGCCGTTTCTAATACTGTATAATTTACCTAATTAATATCCCAAAAGACATCATGATAATAAAAATTCAGATTATTCTTATAGTTAACAAATATGTCATTAGCTTGTGCTTTTTCTTCCTCACTCATCTTACCAGCAAGGCTTTCTTCCTCTAATTCCAATATTGAGTAGAGCGACTGCATACGTTCAGTACCAGCAGCAGAGAGATATAAATCTAAATAGGCTTGCGCTTTGATCCGATCGGGAGTCACAAAATGATAGGATGCGCTATCGCCGAGCAGAATCTTAACTACCGTTGCCAAAGAGGTAATATCACCTTGCTCTAACGCCATCAGTCGCCATTGATAGGCATCTTCAAAACGGCCTTTGCTCTCTAAAATACCGATGTAGCGTCTCATAGCAGGGATATAGTTTGTCTTCGCAGCCGCGAGATAGAGCTCTCTCACCTTGGTCTCCCTTTCCCCAGGCATTAAAAACAGGCCTCCACCCGCTTGAACTTGCTTTGCTTTATCCATCAATGCTCGTGGATGATTAAAACTGACCGCTTTATCGAGATAGTAGCTATACATCTCGTTATCCATACCTTTGTAAAACTGGGCAAGCTCGTAAGTGGCTTGTGCAGGATCATCTCGTCCTAAACGAATCAAACTATCGTAATACTGGCTTTTCCAATACTGCACATCGCGATCTCTTAACCACTTGGCATCAGTATAAAGATGTTTCATGGCGCGACGATTGCCTAATTCTGCGGCTTTAAGCAGATATTCACGCGCTTCAGGAGGCGTTCTAATGGTCGTTTTGTAGTTCGAAAGCTCCATCGCGTAGAGAAAGGCGGCATCCGAATTGTCGTTGTCTGCCGCGTACTGGAGGTATGGTCGCGATTCCATATTTTTGTATTGCGCTCGAAGCAGTCGTCCGGTAGCAAACGCTTTTTCTGGAGACATATTTCCTACTTCATACACTTCTGCTGCAGACGTTTCTTGCTCAGCATGTAACACCATCGAAGGAAATAAGGAGAGCGCTAAAATGGCATATGTTTTATTAATCCACATTGACGCGACTTCCAAACTTGACGCTTGCGGAACACACAATGATAGACGTTGGCAGAAATCCATCATGAACCGTTTCCATATTACCCACTACAATACTCTGACTCATTATATTTCCTTAACTTACTAACCATTTATCCATAAACACGTAAGCAAAAATCATTCCCTTCAATTACGCTTACTTAAGAATAAAGCCCCACAGCCCGAGCGGGCAAAAAACTGCCCAGCCGAGCAATAAACTGCCCAAGCGGGCATAATATTGCCTATATGATAATCAATACTCAGCCTTTACCCATCAAAATTAAAAACAATACACTCATTAAATTAAATAGAATCAGGAACCAACAACCACAAACAGAATTAATGACAGAAAACTAACATTAATCTGACACTGTTT
The DNA here is from genome assembly GCF_963874335.1 of Vibrio sp. V10_P2A27P122. NCBI lineage: Bacteria > Pseudomonadati > Pseudomonadota > Gammaproteobacteria > Vibrionales > Vibrionaceae > Vibrio > Vibrio sp. V10_P2A27P122. The sequence continues at coordinate 18,539 of NZ_CAWNHY010000272.1, forward strand.
TTCATAGAAATAAAATGAATTGATCCTCCAATCATTCTATATGTTTTAAATAAACGCATAGCATCAGGTTAAATCGACACTGTTAACTT
>NZ_CAWNHY010000273.1:0-18462 GCF_963874335.1 Vibrio sp. V10_P2A27P122
CGTGTTAATAACGTGGATTAAAGAATATTTATCCTAGAAATGATTCTAAAATTGTGAATATAATCTCATGAAACTGAATACTGCATTTTCTTGATTTAGTCCAATAATGATAGGTTGTTCACAATAAGCTGCTGAAAATTTACACATAAACTCGATTAATATGCCATTTCAATCGTGATAAATGCATAAATTTCCTGAGTCACTTAGTTTCCTTACTCCATCAAAACGCACAATAGCATGCGTATATTGAGCTACTTAATGGCTTGTTTTCTGTTGAAACTGCTTCACGCTGCGCTTTTGAGCACTGCGGCGGTTGGCTTGCTTATCACGCGGTTTGCGCTTCGGTTCACCGCTGGTCGGTTGGTCTGTCACTGGAAAATCGGTCAACGCCTGCAGCGGTAAAGCGCGCTGCGTTAAGCTGCGGATAGCCTCCAGCGCTTGGCTTTCACCATGGCAGACCAGTGAAATCGCCACACCACCTTGACCAGCACGCGCTGTGCGGCCAACGCGGTGAATATAAACTGGCGCACTAGGCGGTAAATCAAAATTGATCACCACTGGCAGCGCGTCAATGTGAATACCACGCGCCAGTAAATCGGTGGCCACCAGTACATCCACTTGATTCGCTTTGAAATCGGCTAACGTTTGCTCGCGAATAACTTGATCTTTTTCACCATGCAAAGCTGCCGCACGAATACCCGCTTTGAGTAATTTTTTCGCGACCGCGTCAGCACTATCACGAGCGCTAATGAACACTAATACTTGCTGCCCAGCCCGCTGTTTAATCAGAGCAATTAATGCTTGTGCTTTACTGCCCTTATTCACAAGGTAGAGCTGCTCTTCAATTTCTTCCACCACTTGATTGGCTTGATTCGCCTCTATCTTTACCGGGTTATTTAACACGGCCAATGCCACCTGTTCGAGATCGGCGGCGAGTGTGGCGGAAAACAACAACGTTTGTTTGGTTTGGGGCATAAAACTGAGCAGGCGTTGTACATCCGGCCAAAACCCCATCTCTAACAGTCTGTCAGCTTCATCTAACACCACACAGTGCATCGACTCCAATGAGATCAGTTGCTGTGTAAGTAAATCAAGCAAGCGGCCCGGTGTCGCGACGATTAAATGCGGTAATTTGGCCAACTGCGCAAGCTGCTCTTCTTGGGCCACTCCCCCGCATAAAGTGCATAAGCTAATACCCATTTTGCTTGCCACGGTACTCAACTCTTGGCTGACTTGTTGTGCTAATTCACGGGTAGGAACAATGACAACGGATTGAATTGCAAGAGTATTAACTTCAATCCGTTGCAGTAAAGGCAAACCATAAGCTAACGTTTTACCACTGCCCGTCTGCGCGAAGGCAAGCACATCTTGCCCAGAAAGTACGGCTGGAATAGCCAATTGTTGGATTTTGGTCGCCGTGTGTCGCGACGCAGGCAGCGCTGCCATCAAAGGGGCGCTTAAGTTAAGCTTAGAAAAATTCATAAACGACTAGCAGGGTGAAAAAGGTTGCGCCGAGTCTAAAGCTATTCATTCTCCATCACAACTGTCGATACGGATCAGGACTGAATCTGGCCGCCAGTACTCAAATTCACAGTCCATGATCTCGCCATCTTGTTTGTAATTAACTCGACAAATTTTCATTACAGATTGGCCAGCAGCCAAGTTAAGGGCTTTTGCCACATGAAGAGGTGCAGCCGTAGGGATTACTTCAAAACGAGAGCGCGTGGTGATGTAACCGTATTTTTGCTGATAGAGATGCGTTAACGAAGCGGTTAAATTTTCCTCTAATATCTTTGGAAACCACTGCGCAATCAGGCAGTTTTCGACAAACAGTACCGCTCGCCCGTCAATCGAGCGCAACCGTTCAATAATATGAATGGGCGTAATTCGGTCAATATCCATCGCTCTTGCATACTCACGAGAAGCCATCACGCTGCGTACCGCAACTAGCTTAGTTTCTGCGATTCGGTGCTGCTCGCGGATCATCTGGTGGAAGTGGCAACGCGATAGCGGGTTATAATGAATTCGCGCCGGAGAGACAAACCAGCCACGCCGCTCTTCTCGGTAAATCAACCCTTCTGTTTCCAGTGAAACCAAAGCGTCTTTAATTGTAATGCGGGTTGTATTAAACAATTCACTCAATTCACGTTCAGATGGCAGTTTTTGTCTGTCGCTCAGCATCCCACTGCAAATTTGCTCACGAAGGGTGCCTTTAATATTACCAAGTTGGGTCTTTTCTAAAGGAGCATTTGCCACTGGCAAAGGGCTGCGAAATCTCATGCGTGACCTAGTCCAATATTATACAGAGTGAATAAACGTCTTTTAGACTACTTAAGGCAGATAACAGATTTATGACAGGCTAATTGATTGAATTTGAAATAAAAGTGCAATAGAAAATCATCAAAAATGTCAAATAACTACACCGAAAACGTCACAGTTCTTCCCTAGGATAAAAATCGAACTTACTGACCTAGTCCAGAAGGATAGCGACAATGAAAACCTTATTTACCCGCGCAACGACTGCCACAGCACTTGCGCTGACTCTTTCAACTTCGGCTTTTGCTAAAGAGGCTGATTTACAATCTTTGATCAACGCAGCGAAACAAGAAGGCCAAGTGTACAGCATTGGTATGCCCGGCAGTTGGGCTAACTGGCAAGATACGTGGAGCGATTTAGGTAAGATTTATGGCCTAAAACACCAAGATACGGATATGAGCTCAGCGCAAGAAATTGCCAAGTTTGAAGCCGAAAAGAAAAATGCGACCGCCGATATCGGTGATGTTGGCTTTGCGTTTGCTCGCGTGGCGGTGAAAAAAGGCGTAACTCAAGCGTACAAACCGAGCACTTGGAATGACATCCCTGACTGGGCCAAAGATAAAGATGGCCACTGGGCTCTGGCTTATACGGGCACCATTTCATTTATCTCGAACAATAATCTAGTCAAGAATGCGCCAAAAACGTGGAACGATTTGCTCAAAGGCGATTACAAAATCAGTATTGGTAATGTCGGTGTTGCTGCGCAAGCAAATAATGCCGTACTAGCCGCTGCTTTTGCTCATGGTGGCAGTGAAAAGAACCTCGATCCGGCAATCGAATTTTTTGCCAAACTCGCCAAGCAAGGGCGCTTATCATTTACAGACCCAAGTATCGCTAACCTCGAAAAAGGTGAAGTTGAAGTGGCCGTATTGTGGGATTTCAACGCCCTAAGTTACCGTGACCAAATTGACCGTAACCGCTTTACCGTTAACATTCCGCAAGATGGTTCTGTGATTTCCGGCTACACCACCATCATCAATAAATACGCCAAAAACCCAAATGCGGCCAAGCTAGCACGTGAATACATCTTTAGCGATCAAGGCCAAATCAACCTTGCACAAGGCTATGCTCGCCCGATCCGCAGCAACGTTGCACTGCCTGCTGCGGTACAAAGCAAATTGATTGCTAACGATCAATACCAGAACGTGAGTCCAATTAGCGACTTTAATGCTTGGGAAAAATCAGCTCGCCAATTGCCACGTCAATGGCAAGAAAATGTCATTATCCACCAGCAGTAAGAGGTAACCATGAACAATAAGGTGATCCTTGTTGTTCTTGATGGACTCAATTATTCCGTAGCCCGTGATTGCATGGGCTACTTAAACGGCTTAATTGAGCAGCAAAGAGCAACCTTATACTCCCTACAATGTGAATTGCCTTCGTTATCGCGTCCTTTGTATGAATGTCTACTCACTGGCGTAAAGCCTGTCGAAAGCGGCATTGTTCATAACCACATTGTGCGCCTTTCACATCATCAATCCATCTTCAGTTTGGCAAAAGAGCAAGGGCTGACAACAGCCGCAGCGGCGTATCATTGGGTCAGCGAGCTCTATAACCGCGCGCCTTTTGATGCAACGCGCGATCGTTTTACCTGTGATAAAACACTCAATATTCAGCATGGCTGTTTTTATCACTGGGATCACTATCCCGATGAAGCACTGTTTTTAGACGCCGAATACTTACGTCGTACTCATCAGCCTGATTTTTTACTGATCCATCCAATGAATATCGATGATGCTGGACATAAGTTTGGCCTTGATTCAGGACAGTATCGTAATAGTGCACGCATGGCCGATGCGCTGTTATCTCACTTTTTAGAAAGCTGGCTAAACGATGGCTACCAAGTGATGGTGACCAGCGATCACGGCATGAACAATGACAAGTCACACGGCGGAATATTAACCGAAGAGCGCAACGTCCCGCTGTTTGTATTGGGCGATCAATTTTCGCACCAAGCTTGTGAGATCAAACAAACTGAGCTCTGCGGCCTGTGCTGCCAACTGCTTAATCTTGATCACAATAAGCCCTTTTCTGCGGAGTGCTTAGCATGATCAGTAGCCAAGTTATTAGCAAGCCTAGCGCCGTGCTGAGCCAATCAACACACTGGGCACGCAAACTCAAACCTGCGTTATGGCTTACTCCTTTTGCGCTGTTTTTCTACTTATTTCAGCTCGCCCCCATGCTGTGGGTTTTGTTCAACAGCTTTATCTCTGACGATCAATGGTCACTAGACCATTATCGCGAAATCTTCAGCTCATCCTTTATTTTGCAAGGGTTGGGCAACAGTTTGTGGCTCGCCATATGGTCCAGCGTCGCGGGCCTTGCGATTGCGGCAATGTTGGTCGCCTCCTTACGCCGAGTCGATGGCAAGCTGCGCGATGGTGTGATCGCCTTTACCAATATGAGCAGTAATTTTGCGGGCGTCCCTTTGGCATTCGCTTTCATTATTATTCTTGGGGTCAACGGCGCACTGACTTTGCTGCTAAAGCAATACGGTTTGATTGAAGAGTTCAACCTATATGGCAAATGGGGGCTGCTGGCGATGTATATCTACTTTCAGATCCCTCTTGGCGTGCTGCTGCTCTATCCTGCATTTGATGCGCTCAGTGATGACTGGCAAGCGGCGGCATCTACTCTGGGCGCCAATGGATGGCAATATTGGCAGAAAATCGCCTTGCCTGTGCTTTCACCAGCCCTACTCGGCACCTTGATTATCCTAATCGCCAATGCGATGGGCGCGTATGCCAGCGTCTACGCACTCACATCCGGCAACTACAACGTCATTACGGTACGCATTGCCAGTTTAGTGGCGGGAGATCTGTTCTTAGAGCCCAATTTAGCCGCCGCCATTTCCGTAGTATTGATGCTAATTTTAGCCTTCATTACTGTGATCAATCAGTGGCTAATTGCGAAAAGCTATAGCGCAAGGAACACCCATGCAAAACGCTAATCCTACCCTTGATAAAATCACCTTTCATAAAAGTGTGGTCTATTCCATCGTGGGAGTGATGTTGCTGCCCATTTTGGCCACCTTGGTTTATTCCTTTTCTTCACGCTGGGGCGCAACGATTTTACCCGATGGCTTCACCTTTGACTGGTACCTCAAACTGCTGACCGACCCTCGCTTTCTCGATGCATTTGGCCGCTCATTGCTGATTGGCATCGCTTCTCTGACACTCAGCGCGGTTTTGATTATTCCGGCGATCTTCGTGGTGTTTTACTATTTCCCTCATCTCGATAAAGTAATGAACTTGCTGATTTTAATTCCTTTTGCGGTACCGCCTGTGGTCTCTTCAGTTGGATTACTGCAACTGTACGCCGATAGCCAATTTCCAATTGTGGGTACACCTTGGATTTTGATTGGCACTTATTTCACCATTGCGCTGCCGTTTATGTACCGTGCAATTGCCAACAGTTTTGAGGCGATCCATCTACACGATCTCATGGACGCCGCGCACCTGCTCGGCGCAAGCACCAGCCGTGCTTTTTTACTGATCGTACTGCCAAACATTAGAAAAGGGTTGATGGCTTCGCTGTTTCTATCCTTCTCTTTTCTACTTGGCGAGTTTGTATTTGCGAACATTCTGGTCGGCACGCGCTATGAAACCTTGCAGATTTATCTCTACAACATGCGTCAGACTAGTGGTCACTTCACCTCCGCGTTAGTGATGACTTACTTCCTATTTATCTTTTTACTGACTTGGCTCGCCAGTCGTTTTAGCCGAGGATCCACTCAATGAATTCCACGACCCACACAACCTCTCGCTCTGATTACGTCCACGTCGCCAACCTCACCAAACGTTTTGGCAACAATACCGTTTTTGAAGGGATTGAATTTTCCATTGAGCAAGGGGAATTTGTCACGCTACTTGGTCCGAGCGGCTGCGGGAAATCGACCTTATTGCGCAGTTTGGCTGGCTTAAATCCCGTCGATGACGGCGAAATTTGGGTCAACGGTGAAAACATCACTAACCAAACACCACAGCAACGCGGCATTGGCATGGTGTTTCAATCCTACGCTCTGTTTCCGAATATGACGGTGGCTGAAAACATCGCTTTTGGCCTCAAAATGCAAGGGCAAGACAGAGCTTACATCGCGCGCGAAGTACAAAAAGTGGTCGAACTGGTTTCGCTGATAGGGAAAGAAAAACACTATCCCAACCAGCTCTCGGGTGGGCAGCGCCAACGCGTCGCTTTAGCTCGCGCCTTAGTGGTCAAACCGCGTATTTTGCTACTTGATGAACCCCTTTCAGCACTGGATGCCAAAATTCGCAAACACTTACGCCAGCAGATCCGTGATATTCAAAAAGAGCTTAATCTCACCACCGTATTTGTAACCCATGATCAAGAAGAGGCGATGATTCTCTCTGATCGTATTTTTTTAATGCACCAAGGTGAAATCGTTCAGCAAGGCTCCCCAGAAAGCATTTATACTCAGCCAGCCAATGAGTTTGTGGCTGGTTTTATGGGCCATTACAATTTAGTAGAGGCGGCCACCGCCAAGCAGTTGTTTAACATAGACACGGCTTGGAAAGTGGCTATTCGCCCCGAATCCATCTACGTCAAGGAAGCTGGGCGGAGCTATGGTGCCCATGTTTCTGCGCCGCAACATGGCACCATCAAGCATCACCAATTACTGGGTAATGTCATTCGCTACCATGTGGATGTGCGAGGCTGCGAGCTCACGGTCGATTTACTCAATCGTTCGTCAGAGCGATTATTTGCCACTGGCAGTCAGCTAGAATTACTGTTTAACCTTAACGAAATACAACCTGTGAGAGCCTAAATAGATGCCGACACCTCTATACGTTTTTGATATGGACGACACATTGATTGACGGCGACTGCGCAATGATTTGGAGCGAATATTTGGCCGATAAGGGCATAGCGAGCGACCCTGATTTTGTCGCGCAAGATAGGCTGATCATGTCACGCTATGCCAGCGGTGAAATGGACATGGAAGATTACCTCGATTTTGCGATGCAACCTTTACTCACCCTGCCCACAGAGCAAGTCCAGCGCTTAGCGGACGATTGTGTCGCTACACGCATCGTACCTAGGCTATTTCCTCAAGCCAAAGCACTCATTAAACAGTTAACGGACGAGCGTATTCAAATGCTCATTATTTCGGCGTCGGTCAGTTTTTTGGTTAAAGCTGTCGCCCGTAAAATAGGCGTTGCAGAGGCGATGGGTATCGATATGGTCATAGAGAACAACCATTACACCACGCATATTTTGGGAACACCCACCTACCGAGACGGTAAAGTCACTCGCTTAAATGAATGGCTAGCTGAGCGCCCACAATACGTGGGTCAAGTGCATTTTTTCACTGACTCGATCAATGATTTACCTTTGTGTCTACACGCCGATTTCACCTATTTGGTCAACCCATGCACGCGTCTCATCCAATACGCTCAGCCCCAACAATGGCCGATATTAAAGTGGGGCTAATCACATCCTTTACTTTTGATGAATCATGTAACTTGAGGCGCTGGCGGTAAACTTCTAGTATGAAGACAATAAGTTAACCGAGCCTCTCGCCATGAGCATGAAACATCGCATTGCCTTTATCTCTCTTTTACTGTCAACTCTCAATGCTTGCTCGCCGGAAAATAGCGCGCAAGCATTGGGCACTTTAGAGCGAGACCGCATCACTTTTTCCGCCACCGCCAATGAGATCATTCGCGCGCTTCCTGTCGCGGAAGGCAGCGCAGTGCATGCTGGCGAAGTATTGGTTCGACTGGATACCAGAAATCAGCAGGCGGTGCTGGCCCATGCACTCGCAGAGGCGGCCAAAGCGCAAGCGTATTTGCTCAAACTGAGTAATGGTGAACGCCAAGAAGACACGGCAGCCGCGCAAGCCAAAGTCAATCGCGCGCAAGCCAAACTGACAGAGGCGTTGCAAAACTTCAAACGTGTGGAAGAACTGGTTGGTAAAAAGCTCCTCAGCCAATCAGAAAAAGACAGCGCCACCGCCACGCGTGATGCCACTCGCGCCGAACTCGATTCTGCAAAAGAAGAGTTTGCTAAGCTCACCGCTGGCACTCGCCCTGAAGATATTGAACAAGCCCAAGCGGCGCTGACCGCCGCCAAAGCCGACGTCTCACTGCAACAGCAAAAGCTCGACGAGTTAACCATTGTCGCAACCCGCGATGGAATTTTGGATAACCTCCCATACAACTTGGGTGAGCGCGTCCCAAACAACGGCATTGTCGCTATCATCCAAGCAAGCCGCATCCCTTATGCTCGCGTCTACGTTCCCGCACCACACCGTTTAGCTGTCGTGCCGGGCGCACAGTTTCCAGTGCATATCGACGGTATAAAAGAGCCGCTGCAAGGCACTGTGCGTTGGGTGGCAACGGAACCCTCTTTCACGCCTTACTACGCACTAACCGAAAATGAACGCGCCCGCTCAATGTATCTAGCCGAAGTGGATCTGCCCGAATCCGCGCAATCGCTCCCTTCTGGCATTCCAGCGCAAGTCGATTTAGCGAGGCAAAAATAGTGACTGAACTCGCCATTCACGCCCGTAATGTGGTCAAAAAATTTGGGGATTTCACTGCGATTGAAGGCATCAATCTGAGTGTCCCCAAAGGAACCATTTACGGTTTTCTCGGCCCAAATGGTTGTGGCAAATCGACCACAATTCGCGTGCTCACGGGTTTATTAAGCCCTACCTCCGGCAGTGTTGATGTGCTGGGGTTAGCGATCCCAAAACAATCCGAGCAATTGCGCCTAAAAATTGGTTATATGACACAAAAATTTTCGTTATACGATGATTTAACCGTCGAGGAAAACCTACAATTTATTGGACAAATTTTTGGTATGCCGCGCAAAGCATTGGCACAACGACTCAATGAACAGTTGTGCACTTATGGGCTTGATCAGCGCCGAAAACAACGCGTAAGTGGGATGAGTGGCGGCCAAAAGCAGCGCTTGTCACTAGCAGCCGCCACGATGCATAAACCTGAACTGCTGTTTTTGGATGAACCAACGTCGGCGGTCGATCCTGAAAATAGACGGGAATTTTGGGAACAATTGTTCGATCTTTCAGACCAAGGCACCACCATTTTGATCACCACTCACTACATGGATGAAGCGGAGCGCTGCCACCGTTTAGCCATCATGGAATCGGGTTTAATCCGTGCAGATGGTGAGCCAGAAACCTTAATGAACACGATGGGCGTCAACATTGTCGAAGTCCGAGCCCATAATTTGCGGCAATTAAAAGAAAAAGTCATGGCTCGGGCGGAGGTTCGCTCTGCTGCGCAACTTGGCATCCGCTTGCGGATCCTTATTCATCAACAAGTCACACAACCTATCGCGTGGCTAAAAACAACCTTCCCTGAACTGGCTGAAGCTGAGATGAATCTAGCTCGCCCAAGTTTGGAAGATGTCTTTGTCACTGTGACTGGCAAGGGGCGTCAATGAAAGCACTGTTTCGAATGAAAGCGGTGATGGTGAAAGAGATACGCCAACTCTCGCGAGACAGAATTACGTTTGGCATGGTAGTGATGATCCCACTGATCCAGCTGTTGCTATTTGGCTTTGCCATCAATACTGACGTACGCAATATTCCGATCGCCATCGTTGATCAAAGTGAAAGTACCCTCGGACGGTTAATTGTAGAGTCAGTCAAAGCCACACAGGTTGTGAGCGTCAAACACACTTTTGCCACAGCAGAGCAAGCTGAACATGCGATTGAACAAGGTAACGTGAGAGCAGCGCTGATCCTGCCAAAAGATCTCACCCAGCGCGCGGTGCAAAAACGCGTGTTAGGTCAGTGGATTGTTGATGGCTCCGATACGATGATCAGTGCCTCCATTTTAGGCCTGCAATCCATGCCGCTGACCGATTTTGATTTTGACATTCGTCCAGCCACCGTCAAAACCTTTGAAGTCACGCTGTTTTATAACCCCACTCGCCGCTCTGCGGTCAATATCGTACCCGGTTTACTGGGGGTCATTTTAACCATGACGATGATCCTCTTCACCAGTGCCGCGATTGTGCGAGAAAAAGAGCGCGGCAATTTAGAACTGCTGATCACAACGCCAATTCACTCTATTGAGCTTATGGTCGCCAAAATTGTGCCCTATATCTTTGTCGGATTAATTCAGGTCTTCATCATCTTGGGCTTAGGGCATTTTATTTTTGACGTGCCCATTAATGGTGCGATCAGCCAAATTCTCTTCGGTACTTTGCTGTTTATCGCCGCCAGTTTGACCTTAGGTTTGGTGATTTCAACCATTGCTTCCACTCAACTGCAAGCCATGCAAATGACTGTTTTTATTTTACTGCCTTCGATTTTACTTTCTGGATTTATGTTTCCCTACGAAGGCATGCCAGTCGCAGCGCAGTGGATTTCTGAAGCGTTGCCTGCGACTCACTTTATGCGCATGATCCGCGGGATTGTGTTGCGCGGTGCTAACCTCATGGATCTATGGCGAGATGCATTATGGATGTTGAGCTTTACCGTCGGTGGGATTATCGTCGCGTCGTTGAGATTTAAGAAATCCCTTGATTAACGCCATTCACATTTGAAGGCTAATTTTTAAGCCAAAAGAAGGAAACTAACATGTTAAAGTCACTGATGACCAAAGCGTTATTGTGTGTAGGCCTGATCTCCAATACCTCAGATGCATTGGCATCAGAGCGATCAACGATAGCATGGCAATGGATTGAAAATGGCGCGCTTTTAGTCGATGTTCGAACCGCAGCAGAATTTGCAGTTGGCCATATTGAAGGTGCGCTAAACTACCCACTTGATACTGTCAGCAGTGCTTTTTCTCACATCGATAAACAACAACCGATTGTAGTTTACTGCCGCAGCGGCAATCGATCGGGCCAAGCCATGGCCTATTTACTCGAGCAAGGGTTTACTCAAGTACATAACGGCGGCGGTTTAGAGGAAATGATCATTCATCCTTCGGCAATAAAGCCGCTCAATTGATGTTAGCCTACTCACATTCACGTTATCGCTCTTGTTTGTTCTTAATTGGCTCTCAAAGCGCAACAGAAAGACAGCGCTTGTTATTCGGCAACAATGATCGATTTTTTGATTGGAACGTAGAAGATGTTCGATAACCAATCTCAACGGTATACAGCATGCGAACGTACAAAACCTTACGCTTGATCCTAGGCGATCAGCTCAACATCAAGCACTCTTGGTTTAACAAAACGGATGATTCCGTACTGTACGTGATAGCTGAACTTAAACAAGAAACAGGCTATGTAAAACATCACATTCAAAAAATCTGCGCCTTTTTTGCCGCGATGGAAGCTTTTGCCGAATTATTGCAAAGTGAGGGACACCAGGTTCTCTACTTGACCCTTGATGAAACTGCCGATTATTTGCAGCTACCACCATTGATTAGTGATCTGTGTCATCAGATCAACGCAGAATACTTTCACTATCAGCGACCTGATGAATACCGAGTTTGGCAACAATTGCAGGAGTTAAACCTCTCTCATACACAAGTGACTTGTTTTGATACTGAACACTTTTTATTGCCTTTTGACGAGATCACTCAACATTTTAACACCAACAAAACCACTATTATGGAGCCGTTTTATCGCAAAATGCGTAAGCGATTCGGTATTCTTCTGCAAGATGATCATCAAACGCCTTTGGGTGGGCGTTGGAATTTTGATCACCAAAATCGCAATAAGCTCAGCGTGCAAGACATAGAAAACCTACCCAAACCACTTAGCTTTCAAAACGATGTCAGTGCAATTTATAACCGTTTACAGCATCATAATATTCACGTTTTCGGCCTGTATACTCCTTCATTGTTATGGCCGATTAACCGCTCACAAGCACTGTCATTATTGGCCCACTTTTGTCAGTACGGCTTGCCGCTGTTTGGTCGCTTTCAAGATGCAATGACGGCAAAGAGCCCACATCGTTGGAGCCTCTACCATAGCCGGCTCTCTTTTGCACTCAACTGCAAACTACTATCGCCTGCAGAAGTCATTCAAAGTGCACTCATGCGATTTGAGAATGACAATACGATGGATTTAGCACAAATCGAAGGATTCATTAGGCAAATTTTGGGCTGGCGTGAGTACATTCGAGGCATTTATTGGGCGAACATGCCCCAATACGCCAAGCACAACGCCCTTGACGCTCAACGACCTCTTCCTCACTATTATTGGACAGGGGATACTCGTATGCATTGTGTTAAACAAGCCGTAACTCAATCACTGGAATTTTCCTACGCACACCATATCCAACGTTTGATGATCACGGGTAATTTTGCACTCCTATCAGGTTGCAAGCCAGATGAGGTGGATGACTGGTACTTAGGTATTTATATTGATGCATTGCAATGGGTAGAAATGCCCAATACCCGAGGTATGGCTCTGTTTGCTGATGGGGGAATTGTTGCCACAAAGCCTTATGCCGCAAGCGGCTCTTACATCAATAAAATGAGTGATTACTGCAAAGATTGTCAATACCAAGTAAAGAGCCGTAGTGGTCTAAATTCATGTCCATTCAATAGTTTATATTGGCAGTTCATGCTCACTCATCGTGAACGGTTAGCCAAAAATCCAAGGATAGGCATGATTTATAAAAATTGGGATAACACTGAAAACGCCACTCAACAAGCAATCTTAGATCAAGCTCAATACTATCTACACCATATTGAAGAGCTGTAGCTCGTCGGCTTACTGGTCACGTTTTGATTTATGCAATTTGGTGAGCACGCTGCAAGTAACTATAATCATGCTATTCGATTAAATATCAGTGAGTGATTATGCAACAACAGCAAGTCCATATGGACCAACGTATTTGCCAGCAATGCTCAGAAAAACAAAACTTGCCTTTTGACTTCACCATGGCTTTCCAACCCATAGTGAACGTTGCAGATAACACCATCTTTGGCTACGAAGCACTCGTACGAGGTCTGAATAATGAATCGGCTTACTCCATCATTGAACAAGTCAGTGATGACAACCGATACCGCTTTGACCAACTTTGTCGAATCAAAGCGATTAAACTCGCGGCTAAACTAAAACTGTCAGGTATTTTGAGCATTAATTTTTTACCTAATGCCGTTTACCAACCAGAGCGCTGTATCCGCACCACATTAGAGGCAGCAAAGCAGTTCGGTTTCCCGACAGAACGGATCATGTTTGAATTTACTGAGGTGGAAAAAATCGTAGACACAGCGCACATAAAACGGATCGTCGCTTATTACTCCAACCTAGGATTTACTACCGCGATTGATGATTTCGGTGCAGGCTACGCCGGGCTTGGGCTATTGGTTAACTTCCAAACTAAAATAGTAAAATTAGATATGTCACTGCTGCGTAATATCGATCAAGACATCACGAAGCAAGCAATCGTCCGTCATACTGTCGCAATGCTCATTGAGCTAGGGATTTGTCCACTCGCTGAAGGTATTGAAACTCAACAAGAAATGTTATGGCTAAAACGACTCGGCATTGAACTCATGCAAGGCTACTATTTTGCGAAACCTGAGTTTGAAGCGTTGCCTACAGTGACGTTTTGAACCATAACATCAGCCTCTAATTTTGTGGATCCATCAAACCACGAAATGCTTGGGCATAAGTTTCAACTGTTCAATACGGCCCGACATGGCTGTTTCCACCTCGGCTAACCACTCATAACGTTTAGTATATAGACGGCGTTTATTGCGATTTAGCGTCTCAACACCTTTACGGTTTGGCGTGGTTGGCAAACGGTACAAATATTTGCTCATTTTCTCTGCTTCGTACTCTGTCCACAGTTCATCGTAATCAAAGCTTACTGATTTGCGCTTTGATCCAATATAACGCAACGCTTGATACATATGGCCGCGGTTAGAAATCGCATACAGGTTTTCAACCCCTAAAATACGCGCTAGCGTCATGATCATTTCAACCATCAGTGCTTTAGTTCTTAAGCCGTGAGTCGTGCGCGTCAAATTTTTAATGATTTGATTACGATCGGTCACACCACTGCTTGGACCTTGTAGTGAACCAATGTAAATACTGCGCCCTTGATCAGAAACATTGAAACTGATCGAGTAAATTTTCTGCCCTTTTTCATCCGTCAGTTGCAGCCCCAACGAGCCTTCTCTTATCTCTCCACTGCACAGGCTTAATGAATAACTCGCCCCATTTTTGTCGTAAAAATCAAAAATAGAGAAGCCTGATTCTGAGAAAAACTTCGCAGCATTAAAGCCAAACTGTTCAACTAAGTAGATAAAATGTTGATTAATGTGCCATGTACGCTCTTTGGCAGACCAATTGACGCAGAGATAAGGTTTTAATGGTTTTTCCAAAAACTGTGGGCATTGCTTCAATACCTCCGCTAACTCGGAGCACGAAAACAGCCTCAGCATACTTTTTAGAGCATAGGCATTGGTCACGCCCCATAAACAAAAACGGATATTCTTCCTGATTTTAGACCAGCCTTTGGTATTGGGGTAAATCGTTTCGGAGAGTTCAGACAGGCTAAACAGGTAGTCGAGTTTATTTTCAATTATCATAGTATGGACCAGAATTTCAGCAGCTAGGACAGCCTCAAACATTGGGGAGTCGCTCATTGAAAATAATGTACAGTGTTTCATTGAGGGGAGCTGTCCTGAGTTTGTATGAAAATGTCAGCCTTCGTCATTAGCTATTTACTTAGCGCGCTAACTAAATTATATTACTTAGCACGCTAAGTAATATGTGACTCGTTATGATTGAAAACACGCACACCCTGAAAGAATTATCACTCGCTGAGCAGTTTGCTCGTCTCTCACGCTTATGGAAAATGGTGGCGGACCGAGAACTCTCACCCTTGGGCCTTACCCATCCTCGTTGGACCGCATTGTGGAAATTACAGCGTCTCGGTGACAACGTCAGTCAAAAAACCTTAGCCGAAGCGTTAGAAATAGAACTGGCTTCTTTGATGCGAACTTTAAAGCAGCTCGAAGAACAATCGCTGATCGAACGTCACTGCTGTCACAACGATAAGCGCGCTCGAATCGTCAGTTTGACGAGTAACGGGCGTGCTCTTATCAAGCAGATGGAAACCCGTATTTTGCAAGTTCGCCAAAACTTACTGGGTAATATTGACGATCAACAATTGCACCAACTGACTCTTACGCTCGAACAAATCTCACACAACGCTCTAGATACGCTCAGCAAACCGATAGCAACACCTTCAAAGGAACAATAATTACTTATGACACCTGATCAAAAATTTGCACTTTGGATCAAATATTCCATCGTCGCTTTTGTGGCGCTCTTTGCCTATTTTTTGGTGGCCGATTTGGCTATGCCTTTAACACCGCAAGCCATGGCAACGCGGACTGTGACCAAAATATCTCCCCGAGTTAATGGTCAAATCAGTGATGTTTTTGTCACTAATAATCAAACCGTACACAAGGGTGAAGTACTTTTCACCATCGACCCACAACCCTATCAACTGGCGGTAGAGCAGGCCCAACTCAATTATGAACGTGCGGTACAAGGTAACGCTCAATTGGATGCATCGATTGCTGCGGCAGAAGCTAATGTTACGGCAAGCCGTATCGTTGCCGATCAAAAGTTGCGCGAAGCTAACCGATTAAACACTCTGTTTGCACGCAATGGGACTTCTCAGCAACTTAAAGACGATGCACAAAGTGGCGCTACCGCCGCGAAAGCCAATTTGGTTGCAGCGCAAGCTCACCTGCAAGAATTGCACGTTAGTCGAGGTAATAGTGACGAAAGTAACGTCAGCATCCGCGCCGCTTTGAACCAATTGGCGCAGGCCAAGCTAAACCTTGCCTACACACAAACGCTAGCAGAGCAAGATGGTGTCATTACCAACTTACAGCTTGAAACGGGCACCTACGCCGCAGCAGGTATGCCGTTAGTTGCGTTGGTAGCGACGGATGTAGACGTGATTGCTGATTTTAGAGAAAAAAGCTTACGCCATTTCCCAGACAATAGCCGCGCCCTAGTTGCTTTTGATAGCAAACCCGGCGAAGTCTTTACCGCGCGTATTCGTAGCCTTGATGCTGGGGTAAGCACTGGTCAGTTTGATGCGAATGGGCGTTTAGCCACTCCAACAGAATCTAATCGCTGGGTGCGTGATGCACAACGCATGCGTGTGCACCTTTCGCTCGATGAAACGATGTCAACATTGCCTTCCGGTGCTCGTGCGACGGTACAGTTGCTACCAGAAAGTGGCCCGTTTGCTTGGCTGGCAAAAATGCAAATTCAGTTTCTGAGCACTCTGCACTACGTCTATTAAGCGGAGTAAAAAATGCGACTTTGGGATCATCCATTATCTGAAAATGACTTTCGCCAATGCGTCAGAATAGCAACAGGTGCGACGCTTGGTTTTACCTTTTGTAAACTACTGGGTTGGAACTACGGGGTATTTTTTACCGTAACACCGATGCTGTTACTGGGCATGGTGCCCGTCATGAATGCGCACGCCGCAAAGCAACTGCTCGCTTCCGCCGTCGTTTGTGGCTTAGAAGTAGCCATTCTCGGGGGGCTGTTTGGCGCTCATCCGGCACTGATGACGATGATGGCTTTCGTATTGTTTCTCTACAAATTTGCTTGTATGTCGAAAGGCAGCTTATTCTTATTTGGAGCGAACAGCGTATTGAGCCTGAGCATCATGCTGCACTTTGCAAGCTACCCCACAACTGATCTTAACGATCTGATTACCAGCAACTTTATCGCGAATTTGCTTTCGGTAATGGTCGCTTATCTGGTGACATTCTGTATTCCCGACGCACAGAAAAGGCAACCTCCCGCTCATGCAAGCGTGGCCAAAGAGTCACATCGTATGCGCCATGAAGCGCTCATGGGCGCAACCATTGCCACACTCTCTTTCGTTGTGTTTCAAATATTCGATCTGCAAGATTCAATGTCCGCGCAAGCCACAACCTTGTTGCTACTTTTCCCGATGCATTGGAACGGAGCGCTAGGCTACGCACGCAAACGCGCGATGGGTACTCTGCTTGGTGTCACTTTCGGTATTGCGGTCCAACTGCTGCTCTACGATTGGTCAGGTCAGCTTTTATTTGTTACTCCGCTGCTGTGGATAGGTGCGATGCTCTTTAGCTACTGGCATGTAAAAGAATCCAGCGGTTCAGGGGTCGGCTTTGGCTCATTGACTACCTTGGGGATCTTGTTTGGTCAATATTTGACGCCGGGCAATGATTTAATTTTCAGTGCCCTGTACCGAGTCGGCAGTATTTTGTTTGCTATTGTCGCCACATTACTTACAACCTATGTGATCCATCGATTGCTGAATCAATTCAAAGCCACCCAATTTGGCCAGTAATTAAAAACCCTGCACATAGGTGCAGGGTCAACATCACAGCAAACCTTTATTCAAAGGATAAGCGTGCCGAATTTAATACACCCGTTAAACCTTGATAGTGATCCGCCACGACTAAACGCCACTGGCCTTGCACGTTCATTTGTTGCATTCCGCTGAGTGTAAAGCGAACACGATAAGCCGTGTTGCGATCATACTGGTTATACGATTTTAAGTTCCAATAGCCACCATCAGGTGCATACAACTTGACTGAAACATCACCCACAAATGGGTGTTCAATATCAAGTTGAATAGTGGCCGTTTCCGCATTTCCTTGATAAGTCACATTAATCGGAAGTGCTAACTCTCCTTGTGCATGATCGGGAATGGCAAAAGGCCCTTGTAAATCATAGATGGCTTGTTGGGGCGAAGTCGGTTCGGTGGGTGACGTTCCTTCGTCATTACTCCCATCTGGACGTGCATAAATCGCCGCAATGTGTGGCGCGCTCAGGCCAATCGCTCGCACCGAGTTCGCGTAGTCAGTGACACCACATGCTTGACCTTTACACACTTTGCTTGGGTTAGAGAATGTGTAAGAACGGCTATGAATACCAAATAAGAAACCATAGGCCATGGTCGTCGCAAATTGGCCTTGAACCCCATAACCATACGCATCTTGCTCTGTACCATTTGAAAGATGGGGTTCGCCATTGTACTGCTCATGAGCATGGTTCAAGCCCAAATTGTGGCCTAATTCGTGAATAAACGTATCATCGCCACACTCATTCAAATAGCTATGACTGTACATTCTAGATTGCGCATAACGCGCACTATTGTTCCAATACGCGGCAGGGATTATCCATGCTAGACCACAGCTCAGCATGTAAC
>NZ_CAWNHY010000274.1:0-18392 GCF_963874335.1 Vibrio sp. V10_P2A27P122
AACATCAACTTTGTATTATTTCAAAAAAGTGACATGGCAATGAATTTTCATATAGAAAAATAATAGATAGATACAGTATGCTACATCCGATAGCACTTTTTAATAAGATGAGAGTCAACTCAAGCTATCGACATTTTTATTATCTCATTATTAACTATTAGGTTACTCACTTTATGAAACCAGGCCGTACAGGAATAAGTCGTTTATTTTACGCTACAGGTTATTCAATGAAAGGCCTTCAGGCTGCATGGAAAAATGAAGCCGCCTTTAGGCAAGAAATCGTCGCTTCTATCATTCTAATTGCGATCACTTTTTTCTTGCCGGTCAATGAATTAGAACAGTTAATGATGATCGGTAGCTTAGTACTGATTGTCATCGTTGAGCTTATGAATTCAGCCGTGGAAGCTGTAGTTGATCGCGTAGGTAGTGAGTGGCATGAGCTCAGTGGCCGTGCGAAGGATATAGGATCAGCTGCGGTTTTGATTGCACTACTTTTTGCTGCATTTACATGGATTTTTATTTTGGTACGCTAAATGAAGTGAGCGTTTGAAAATTATTCGTTTTCTTACGTCGGTATTAGTTTTCTCCTAGCGCTATATTTTGCCACCGCCGTTAACTTGCTTGTTTATTCTGTAGTCGCAGAGTAAATGCTGTTCAAAAAAAGCGCCCCAACCGGAGCGCTTCAACTTCAATATTCGATTATTCCCAATCAAGGATAACTTTGCCAGAAAGCCCGCTACGCATAGCATCGAAGCCCGTTTGGAAGTCATCAATTTTGTAATGGTGAGTGATTATCGGCGTTAGATCGAGGCCAGATTGGATCAGGCTCGCCATTTTATACCAAGTTTCGAACATTTCACGGCCATAGATACCTTTGATCACCAAACCTTTGAAGATCACTTGGTTCCAATCGATCGCCATATCTGAAGGTGGAATACCTAATAAAGCAATACGACCACCGTGATTCATGGTTTTCAGCATAGAACTAAAGGCACTCGGTACGCCTGACATTTCAAGGCCGACGTCAAAACCTTCTGTCATGCCAAGTTCACTCATGACCTCTTCTAACTTTTGTTCCGCAACATTCACGGCGCGTGTCACGCCCATTTTGCGTGCAAGCTCAAGGCGGTATTCGTTGACATCGGTGATCACCACATGGCGCGCACCAACGTGTTTCGCCACTGCGGCCGCCATGATACCGATTGGACCAGCACCAGTGATCAGCACATCTTCGCCGACTAAATCAAATGACAATGCGGTATGTACCGCGTTACCAAATGGATCAAAAATCGAGGCTAGATCATCGGAAATACCATCTGGGATCTTGAAAGCATTAAACGCAGGGATAACTAAGTATTCAGAAAATGCACCAGTGCGGTTCACACCAACACCCACAGTATTACGACATAAGTGAGTACGACCACCGCGGCAATTTCGACAATGGCCGCAAGTAATATGACCTTCGCCAGACACGCGATCACCTAATTCAAAACCGCGAACTTCTTGACCAATGCCAACCACTTCACCGACGTATTCATGGCCAACCACCATTGGCACTGGGATGGTTTTTTGTGACCACTCATCCCAGTTATAGATGTGAACATCGGTGCCACAAATTGCGGTTTTCTTAATTTTAATCAGCAGATCGTTGTGACCAAGTTCAGGCATTGGCACTTCGGTCATCCAAATGCCTTGCTCTGGTTTGAGTTTGGATAATGCTTTAATTTTCATTTAATGAGCCCCATTTCTTGGCCAACAGCAATAAACGCATCAATGGCGTGGTCGAGTTGCTCGCGGCTATGCGCGGCTGACATTTGTGTACGAATACGAGCTTGGCCTTTGGGCACAACAGGGAACGAGAAACCAACAACATAAATGCCCTTAGCTAGTGCTCGTTCTGCAAACTCTGCTGCAACGATAGCATCGCCGAGCATAATCGGGATGATGGCGTGATCCGCACCACCCATAGTGAACCCCGCGCCTTCCATACGAGTACGGAAATGCGCGGCGTTATCCCAAAGTTGGTCGCGAAGCGCGGCGCTTTCTGCCAGTAAATCCAGCACGCGAATCGATGCTGCAACAATCGCTGGCGCAACCGAATTAGAGAATAAATAAGGACGTGAACGTTGACGAAGCCAATCAATCACCTCTTTTTTACCGGAAGTGTAGCCACCTGAAGCACCACCCATCGCTTTACCAAGGGTACCGGTGATGATATCAATACGGTCAATCACATCATGGTATTCATGCGTGCCACGGCCATTTGCACCCATAAATCCAACCGCGTGTGAATCATCCACCATGACGAGCGCGTTGTATTGATCCGCTAAATCACAAATCGCGGGCAAGTTTGCGACTACGCCATCCATTGAGAATACACCATCCGTTACGATGAGCTTATTACGAGCGCCCGCCGCATCGGCTGCGATCAACTGCTGTTCCAATTCTTGCATGTTGTTGTTGGAGTAACGAAAACGCATCGCTTTACATAAACGCACACCATCAATGATTGAGGCATGGTTCAACGCGTCAGAGATAATCGCGTCTTCTTTATCTAAAATAGTTTCAAATAAACCGGTGTTTGCATCAAAGCATGAGGTGTAAAGAATCGTATCTTCTTTACCTAAGAATTGAGAGAGCTTCTGTTCCAGTTGCTTATGAATATCTTGCGTACCACAGATGAAACGTACCGAAGCCATACCAAAGCCGTGACTGTCCATGCCTTGCTTCGCCGCTTCAACCAGCGCAGGGTGATTAGCCAAACCAAGGTAGTTGTTGGCACAGAAGTTCAACACTTCTTCACCAGTAGAAATTTCGACCGCCGCTTGTTGCTGCGAGGTAATCACACGTTCAGATTTATACAGACCTTCCGCTTTGATTTCCTCAAGCTGGTTTTGGATCTGTTGATAAAATGCAGAAGACATTGCTACGTCCTTATTTTTATATAGCGCAATAGCTATGGTGTAGGGCAGCCTAAACGAAAAATAGACCCTTCATTTACACTGTAAAATTGCTTAATGGTATTTTAGTTGATCCCATTTACGACTATTATCCCATGACATGGAAAACCATTCGTGAACTTCAGGCACAAATACAATTATGATCACGCATCGTCTTATCGCCCTGCTGCCTGATTTAGCGGCTTTCATTCTCGTCGTCAATGAAGGTAGCTTTACGGCAGCCGCTCAAAAACTGGGGGTAACACCTTCGGCATTAAGTAAATTGATTACCCGTTTAGAACAAGCACTATCAGTGAAGTTATTTGAGCGAACCACGCGCCAACTCTTAATCACTCAGGCAGGAAAGCGCGTTTATGATCAAAGTCTGTTGATGGTCAACGCTGCGCAGCAAGCGGTTGAGCTTTCAACCTCTGACCACACCGAACCTGCAGGCGCACTCACTGTTGCGGCACCTGAAGCATTTTTGAACTCAGTTCTGCAACCCCTTGTGCTTCCTTTTCTAACTCAATACCCTGAAATTCAACTTAAGCTGAGAGCTGCAGATGGCGCGATCGATTTATTCAAACACAATATTGATGTGGCGTTTAAACTGACTGATAAGCCAGATGAAAACTTGGTACTGCGTGAAATTGGCAAAACCCACTTAGTGTTGTGCGCCAGCCCAGAATATATAGCGGCCAGAGGCACGCCAATCCACCCTATCGAATTAACGGATCACGACTGCTTGTATCTTGCCGAAACCGAGCGTGACCATCTCTGGGATTTTCATAAAGAAGATGAGTTCCATACAGTGGCCGTCTCAGGCCGCTATGCAGTAAACCACTCACAAATGCGTTTGAACGGCGTGAAAAATGGCTTAGGTATCGGCATCTTCCATGATTTTGTCATTCAGCAAGCGCTCGTTGAAGGAAGCGTCGTCCGGCTATTAGCCGATTGGACGATCAAAAGTAATTACTACGGCTCTATTGCCATGCAATATCCGCAAACCAAGTACATGCCAGCAAGGCTGCGGGTGTTCATTGATTACGTCACTGAACATTTGGTCAGCCAGCTCAACAAATAAAGGTTAATCATGCTAAAACGAATCCACCATGCGGCGATTATTTGTTCAGACTACGCACGTTCCAAAGCGTTTTATACTCAGATCTTAGGGCTGCCTGTTATTGCTGAAAATTACCGCGCCGCTCGCGATTCATACAAGCTGGATCTTGCTCTGCCCGATGGCGGACAAATTGAACTGTTCTCATTTCCAAATACACCACCAAGACCAAGCTTCCCTGAAGCTCAAGGGCTACGACATTTAGCGTTTGTGGTGGACAGTGTCAGTGAAGTCAAAGCGTATTTAGAGGAAAAAGGCGTTATCGTCGAGCCCATCCGCGTTGATGAGTTCACTGGTCGCGAATACACATTTTTCGCCGACCCAGATGGTTTACCGTTAGAGCTTTATTCTGAATAGTGAATAGTGGAAGGAATCAAGGCTATTTTCTAACGCCAGTACAACAGATTAAATAATGGTGGCGCACGAGGAACTTGTTTTTCAAATCGTACACTTAGAGCCAAAAAAGTGTAGCTGTCTGAAACAAACAAGTTCAGTCGTGTCAGTAAAGGTGTCGTTGGAAGTGAATCTTGATGAAAGGTGGAGAAATGAGCAAAGGGACAGGGTTTCGTATGCTGTGTCTGTACTTTTCCCTCTTCAATTTGAACCAGCTCAAAACCATTAATGGTACACAGTGTGGCCCAAACCCCCGCCGTATTGCCATGCGCGTTTATTACAGGCATAAGCGACACCAACACCCAACTGAGCGCGCTGGTGAGCAACATTATTCTGTTAAAACGGTTTAGGCGAATCATAGCAACACTCATTTTTTTCTTGTCGACACTATATAACGCAATGATAAAAATAACAGTGCGGCAGCGCTAAAAACTTAACAAATCCCCTCAAGTTCGCTACAAATCGTTAGCTTAAAGACGACGTTTCAAGATGCATATCAATGTGACTCCATTCACGCTTTGTCTATCAACCCACCCAAACTAGGAAATATTCCTAACTCAGTTAGGCCATGCCCTCAAGTCAATCGCCAAGCCGATTTTTACAATCACTCTATAATGCAGCCAGACGGTTGCTAGCCATTCGACTCTGGTGTGAATTGACTGACAGCAGAGATTTCTTTGACGTGATTTTCTAAGGATTTCACATGCTAAAACTTTTGCAACAGGTTCGGCTACCGACCCTCGATCTCCCCGCAGCAGAACGCCGTAAAATGTGGTTCAAACCATTTTTACAATCATACCTTGTGGTGTTTATTGGCTACATGGCGATGTATTTAGTGCGCAAAAACTTCAACGTTGCACAAAACGATATGATTTCAACCTACGGCTTGTCGATGACACAGCTAGGGCTGATTGGTCTTGGTTTCTCCATCACTTACGGGATTGGTAAGACAGTGGTCTCTTACTACGCTGATGGCAAGAACACGAAACAGTTCCTACCTTTTATGCTGATCCTTTCTGGTATTGCAATGCTTGGATTTAGCATGAGCATGGGCGGTTCAAGCGTCAGCATTTTCCTAATGGTTGCTTTTTATGCGCTAAGCGGTTTTTTCCAAAGTACTGGTGGGCCATCAAGCTACTCCACTATCACCAAATGGACGCCCAAAAATAAACGCGGCACCTACTTGGGTTTATGGAATATGTCGCACAATGTCGGCGGCGCAGGTGCGGCAGGCGTAGCACTGTTTGGTGCAAACTATCTCTTTAATGGTCATGTTGTGGGCATGTTTGTGTTCCCATCAATCATCGCATTAGTGGTGGGTTTCATTGGTTTGCGTTACGGTAGTGACTCTCCTGAAGCCTACGGTTTAGGTACGGTCGAAGAGTTGTTTGATGAAGCGGTCAGCGAGGAAGATATTGCCGCGGAAGAAAACCAAATGACCAAACGTGAGATCTTTGTTGAATACATTTTGAAAAACAAAGTGATTTGGTTACTCTGCTTTGCCAACATCTTCCTCTACATCGTGCGTATCGGCATCGACCAGTGGTCTACTGTGTATGCCTATCAAGAACTTGGTTTGTCAAAAGAAGCGGCCATTTCAGGCTTCACTCTCTTTGAAGTAGGCGCATTAGTCGGCACTTTAATGTGGGGTTATCTGTCCGATCTTGCTAATGGCCGCCGAGCTTTGGTCGCCTGTGTCTCTCTGGGACTCATCATTGTTGCGCTCGAATTCTATCAGCACGCCACCAGCGAGTTTATGTATCTCGGGTCACTGTTTGTGCTAGGTTTCCTTGTTTTTGGCCCACAATTACTGATTGGTGTTGCTGCGGTTGGCTTTGTGCCGAAAAAAGCGATCAGTGTCGCCGATGGCGTTAAGGGCACCTTTGCTTACTTAATTGGTGATAGTTTTGCCAAACTTGGCCTAGGTATGATCGCCGACGGTACACCGATTTTTGGCCTCACCGGCTGGAAGGGCACCTTTGCTGCGCTCGACACTTCAGCGATGATCTGTATCGTGCTGCTGATTTTTGTCGCGATCGCAGAAGAGCGTAAGATCCGCCATGAGAAAAGGCTAAAGCTGGCCGCAGCTGCCGCTTAGCTCCCAGCAAAATCAAACGCGATATTCTCTTTTATGAGTGTGTCGCGTTTTATTGTGCCACCCCTTCCTTTTTGACGCGCTAGACTCCTCTACAATGGCATCCATAGCAAAGGGATATATTGCTTGTTTAATTGTCTCTGTGGCGTTAGTTTAAGCTCCCTTTTTACTCAGGCAATATAAACAGCGGGGATTGTGATGATCAAAGTAGCACTAGTGGATGACCATATCGTGGTACGTTCAGGCTTTGCCCAACTCATGAACCTTGAAGACGATATCCAAGTGGTCGGCCAATTTAGCTCGGCGGCTGAAGCGCGCGCAGGGCTTCCCGGCACAGGGGCAAACGTCTGTATTCTTGATATTTCAATGCCTGATGAAAGCGGGCTGTCGCTGCTTCAAGATCTACCCTCTGGGATAGCATGCATTATGCTGAGCGTTCACGATTCCGCGGCCATGGTCGAAAAAGCCTTGGAGGCTGGAGCAAGAGGCTACTTAAGCAAACGTTGTGGCCCAGATGAACTTATCCAAGCCGTACGAACCAGCGCCCATGGTGGTTGCTACTTAACACCCGATATTGCGCTTAAACTCACCTCTCCCAAGCGCGAGGCAAAGCTATTAGCACAGTTGACCAAACGTGAGCGGCAAATCAGTGAAATGCTGGCTACCGGGCTGGATGTGAAAGCGGTCGCCAATGAGCTTGGACTTAGCCACAAAACCATTCATGTCCATCGCGCCAATGCCATGGATAAGTTAGGTGTGAGCAATAACGTGGCCTTAGCGAAATATTTTTCTGACTCATTCTAATGCCACGCTATTTTATTACGTCACTCTGCGCTTGGTTTCTGCTCTCTTGCAGTTGGTTTTGCTTGTGGGTTATCGCCTACTATTTTGTCAACGATCCGGAACTGGCGATCTTCTTCTTTCCTTTTGCTCTGCGTTTAGGCACTGCGCTGCACAGTCCACAACGTTACTGGCCCGCGATTTATGGTGCAGAATGGTGGCTGACGATTGCGCTCGCCATGCTAATGGAACAACCTCAATGGCTGACAGTACTCGCCGCCAGTATCGCAACGCTGCCCTTAAACCTGCTCGCCCAACGCTACTACCACGGAAGTCAGTGGCGTCGCTTTATTGTGATGGGCGGGTTGATCCTCGCCAGCGCTATCGTTAATACGCTGGCCACCACCTACCACGGCCATGCCGCGTCAATGGTGATGTTAGTCAGCATCACGGCTGGCTTAATGATTGTGCCAAGCTGCTATTTGATATGGAATTATCTTTTCCAAAGCACTTGGGTTCCACTGACGGCGAACTTAGTCTCTCGTCATATCGAATTTCGCACGCGTCACGTCTTACT
This sequence comes from Vibrio sp. V10_P2A27P122, assembly GCF_963874335.1. NCBI lineage: Bacteria > Pseudomonadati > Pseudomonadota > Gammaproteobacteria > Vibrionales > Vibrionaceae > Vibrio > Vibrio sp. V10_P2A27P122. The sequence continues at coordinate 7,905 of NZ_CAWNHY010000274.1, forward strand.
CTACTCTTTACTATTTATTTTAAGCATTGCGCTGCAAATTGGTTTACCTGATGAGCTTCGGCGTTTTGCGCCATTTTGTTTAGCCATCCCGATCATTTTGCTCGCTTTTCGCTACGGCTGGCAAGGTGCATTGCTCGGCACTCTGCTCAATAGCATTGCATTGATCGCGGCTCGTAGTGGTGTCTCTAATATGGAAGTCACTGATCTCCTGCTCTCTCTTTCAGCACAAAGTTTAACCGGCATTTTGCTGGGAATGGGTGTGCAGCGACAAAGAGATCTCAACACCAAGCTGCGCCAACAGCTTGATCGTAACCAAAATTTGTCCCGCCAATTAGTCAAAGCTGAAGAATCTGTTCGGCGCGATATTGCTCGCGAGCTGCACGATGAGATCGGTCAAAACATTACCGCTATCCGTACTCAAGCCAGCATTATTCAACGCGTCGAGTCTCAGCCCGTCACCAGCAATTGTGCTAAAACCATTGAATCTCTCTCTTTAAATGTTTACGACACAACTAAAAGTTTGCTAACCCGTTTACGCCCTAAAACCTTAGATGATTTAGGCCTAGTCGAAGCACTGGATCAACTGCTGCGTGACCTTGAATTTGAGACGCACGGCATTCAAACCCAAGTAGTTTGGACGGGGAATTCAACCGCTCAACTGCAAAAGCTAAGTGATGCCACCAAAGTGACCCTTTATCGATTGTGCCAAGAGGCGCTCAATAACGCCTTAAAATACGCGGAAGCTAGCCACATTGTGATTGAGTTTTCGTTGGCAAGTGATGTCACACTGCGCATTCACGATGATGGCATCGGTTTCAAAGCACAAGCACAGCTGAACGGCTTTGGTTTACGGGGGATGCGTGAGCGAGTCGAGGCATTGGGTGGCCACTTTCAGATTATTAGCCACTGTCAGTCTACAACAGCCAACCACGATCTAAGCGAGAATGGCACTCAGCTTACCGTCACACTGCCCCACTTATAATCGTGGAATATAAAGCACTATGATAAATTTTCTACGCTCTCAACCACCGCAACCGCTTCTTGCATCAGCGCAAGAGGTTAACCAGCAGTACCGTTATTGGCGCTTTCACATCATGATGGCGATGTATGTCGGTTATGCGCTTTTCTACTTCACGCGTAAAAGTTTGAATTACGCCATGCCCGCGATGATTGCTGACCTCGGTTTAGATAAGAGTGATATTGGCATCATGGGCACGTTGTTTTACATCACCTATGGTATCTCAAAATTTCTGTCTGGGATTTTGTCGGACCGCTCCAACCCGCGCTATTTTATGGGCCTAGGGTTAATGGCAACGGGTTTTATCAATATTCTGTTTGGCTTTTCAAGCTCAATCAGTATGTTCATCTTACTCTGGGTGCTCAATGCTTGGTTCCAAGGTTGGGGATGGCCTTCTTGCTCTAAACTCCTGACAACTTGGTATTCGCGCTCTGAACGTGGTTTTTGGTGGGCGTTATGGAATACCGCTCATAACGTGGGGGGCGCGTTGATCCCATTACTGGTTGGCTTTCTCACTTTCCATTTTAGTTGGCGCGAAGGTTTTATTGTACCGGGCTGTTTAGCCGTTATTGGTGGGGTTTTCTTATGTTGGCGTTTGCGTGATAAACCAATGACCCAAGGTTTACCCAGTGTTGGTCAATGGCGTAATGACGCCCTTGAACTGGCGCAAGAAAATGAAGGCCTCGGCCTTAGCACTAAACAGATCTTGCACAAATATGTGTTAGGAAATAAGTACATTTGGTTACTCGCCTTGAGCTATGTACTGGTCTACATAGTGCGTACTGCCATCAATGATTGGGGAAATATCTACCTTACCGAGCAACAAGGCTATGATTTGATCACGGCTAATGGCGCGCTTTCGCTGTTTGAAGTCGGTGGGTTTATTGGATCGTTAGTCGCAGGCTGGGGCTCAGACAAACTGTTTGGCGGCAACCGTGGACCAATGAATCTGATTTTTTCAATGGGCATTTTTCTTTCGGTGGCAGCGCTGTGGCTGATGCCGTTAACGGGGTTTGTATTCCAAGCCGCTGGCTTTTTTACGATTGGCTTTTTTGTCTTTGGCCCACAAATGTTAATTGGTATGGCCGCCGCGGAGTGTTCTCACAAAGATTCGGCTGGCGCAGCAACTGGGTTTGTGGGGTTATTTGCGTATATGGGCGCAGCGCTCGCCGGTTACCCGTTAGCCATTATTGTCGAGCAATTCGAATGGCGAGGCTTTTTTGTCACCATTTCTGTTTGCGCCGCTGTGATCGGCTTACTACTGCTGCCTTTCTTACAAGCTCAGTTTTCAGGCAGTGACCACCCCACGAACCATTGAACGTTATAACCAATCCAACGTTATCGTGAGGGGGCCACAAAGCTGATTAACCAAATAAGCGCTTCCAGATACTTGGGTTACGCTGCTCGTGGTATTCAACACGCAGTTCGTCTACCGTCCGCAGCGTTTGTTGAGCTTGCTCTAAATTTCCTTGCTCAAGATCCACTTCGATTTTGTCTAATGCCACTGAAAGCTTATTAAACCCTTCTAAATAGAGATCTTGCTTCTCCGGTGGATAATTTCCTCGTTTTGACTCTTCAACCAACTGACTTAATCTCTCAATGGGTGCTTGCATTGTTTCAACGCTGGTCGCTTCTGCCGCTTGTTTAAATTCAAGCTTCATTTGTTTCATGTTCTGTTTTAAGTCAACATTAGCCGCCGACACGCTAGCCGCAAATAATGCGCAAGCTGTTAATATCATTATTTTTTTCATAATTATTTCTTTTTATTCTGGCAAGAAGTGCCAAGTTTAATGGATCTCAAGATAAAAGAGGGACAAATTTTTGTCATTTTTTATGACCTCTTTACGGCTTATAGTGTTTGATATTCTGCGATCGCTTTTCGCCCGCGCAGTACTAAAAAGGCCAGAAACTGCTCGACACTGTGCGTAATCACTTTCTCAGCAGCAATACCAACGTTCTCAAGCAGTTCACTGGCCAACTGAAGTTGGCCGATATCTTGACAAAAATGGGCATCGCTGCCAGTGGTAACATAAGCACCATGCGCTTTCGCCACCTTAGCAATTTCATAACAGCGATCGACACTCCCTACCCTGCTGTGTCCTTTTAAGGTGCTGTTATTAATTTCTATCGCAACGTGATGCTGGGCGGCGCAGGCGATCACCTCATCAAAATCAAAATCGAAATTAGGGTTACCTAAGTGCCCTAGCGCATCCACTCGTCCACCTTTAATCACATTGATCAACGCTTCGGTATGCGCTGCTTTATCGGCAGGCTGAAATACGGGCTCATGAAAACTGGCGATAACCCAATCTAAGTTTTGATCAACCGAAGGGTGAACATCAATCTCGCCAGCACGATTCATGATGTTGGACTCAATGCCTCGGATAATGGCAACACCGTCTAAAAAGCGCGGCAAAATACGTTGATTGGAGAAGAACCAATAATGCGGCGCTCCAGGCATCGACTGCGCATGATCGGTTGTGCAAAACATTGCTAATCCATTTTCTTTAGCTGAACGCGCGTTTTCAATGAGCGTGCTGTAAGCGTGACCACTTGCATAAGTGTGGGTATGAGTATCAACGACAAGATTCATTTTAATTATTCCATTCCAACAGCGATGCTTCAGTGTAACAGCCTCGCTGATGGCACTTCAATCTAAGGGCGATATATTCACCATATCGACACTTTTTGACCGGATGAAAACACACCGATGTAAAATGGTTTTTTGCAACTTACCCACATTGAACAATACTTAGCAATGTCATCCAATTCGGAGTTGGTTATGAAACGACGTCGTTACTCACTGAGCATTCACATTACGAGTCTCTTTTTAGTGCTCGCCATGGTGATCGGCATTGTATTGATTGGCATAAGTTATCACCATAGTCAGCAACTACTGACGGTAAGTGCACAAGGATTAAGTAGCGAAAACAGCAAAAAACTGGAATCAGCATTTAAACAAAGTGCCGCACCTATCTTGACTACGCTCGATTTTTTAGCTTTTAGTAACGTAATTGATCAACCGGATAAAGTCATCTCGGACCCACGCCAACTCGCCACCGTTTGGCTGACCTTCCAACGTAATCCACAGTTGGTCGCGCTCTATTATTGTGACGAAGCTGGAGCTTGTACTACATTTCGCTCGCTGAGCTTTGATAAAGCCAAACAGCGTTTTGATGCCCCCGCACAAGCTCAGCTATTGGCCCATTACACTCAAGTTGATGGCACTAACCGCTTTATCTATTTAGACCAGAACCTTAAAAGCCTGCTCGACAAACAAGATAACAACAATAAATTTGATCCTCGCGTGCGTCCTTGGTTTACCTCGGCAAGTCAAGATGGCGCGATACGCTTAACGGAACCTTATTTCTTTTTCTTCCTACAAACGAGCGGCGTCACACTGTCACGTAGATCGGCCGATGGAAAGAGTGTGCTTGGCGCCGATTTCACGCTTGACTCACTGTCAAAACAGATGAGTACGATGGGTTTTTCTGACAGTGCTCAGCTCATTTTGTTCGATAATCAATTTAGACCACTCGCCCAACACAATACTAAGTTCGAGCTACAACAAGATCCCTCACAGATTGCACAGCAGCTACAGCAAAGTACTTTTGCACCAATATTGAATCGGCTCAGCAGCCAAACTTTGTATGAAACGGTCAATATGAATGGCACAACGTGGTCGGTGACGTTAACGCCAGTACTGTTAAACGACAATGTACGCTTGTTGCTGGCAGAAGCGGTACCGCAAGACGATTTGATCGCAGATTTGCTCTCGATGCGAGATCAGCAGATTTTTGTCGCGTTAATCATGCTCGCTATCGCTTTTGCAGTGGTTGGTTTTGTGGCGCAAAGGCTCGCCAGCCCTTTAGGTAACCTAGTGCAATTGACCGACAACATCACGCGCTTTGAATTTAAAAAGACACGCTACCCAAAAAGCCGGATCCGTGAAGTTGCCAATTTAACCCAATCGATAGAGCTCATGGAGCATACACTGCACGACTTGCTGCGACTATTACGCGAAACCGCCAGCAATCAAGAATTCGGTGTGTTAGCCAAAACGATTACCCATCAAAGCTATTTGATCACTCGAGCTGAAACTATTTTGCTCTACACTTATGCCAACGAAAATAACCAATTTATCACCGCAGCAAACCACGCCATCATTCCCTTTAAGCTTGATATCAACCAGTTGTCTCAAGAGATGCCGTGGCTACTTTCTGAACTGCGAAAAGGCCAAACGGTTCACTTATCTAAAACCGATAATTCGATGCGTAAGCATAAAGATGAGCTGTATAATTCTGATCTTTATCTTTTCCCACTGCTCAACCGAGACAAGCAGTTGGTTGGCGTATTAAACCTAGGCTACGAACGGGCCATCACTCCCGATCAGCAAGACAAACATGCATTTTTACGAGAGCTGCTCAGTTTTGCCGAAATCGCTAAAGACAATATCGACAAAATGCAGCGGCAAAAGGAGATGCTCAACTCGTTTATTGAATTGATCGCATCAGCCATTGATACCAAATCCCCTTACACGGGCGGCCATTGTCAGCGAGTTCCTGAATTAACCAAAATGATCACTAAAGCGGCGGAAAACGATCGCACCTATTTCCCACAATTTTCCATGACCAATGAAGAGTGGGAAGAGCTCACTCTCGCCGCTTGGTTGCATGATTGTGGAAAAGTGACCACGCCTGAATATGTGATTGATAAAGCGACCAAATTAGAAACGATCTACGACAGAATTCACGAAATTAGAATGCGTTTTGAGCTGCTCAAATGTCAAGCTGAAACGGACTACTGGCAAGGTGTTGCGCAGGGCAAGAACGAGCCAGATCTCAAGCAGCAGTTGCTGACGAACCAACAAATCCTCGATGAGGAATTTGCTTTCGTCGCGCAATGTAATATTGGCAGTGAGTTTATGAGCGATGATGACCTTTCCCGCTTAGAGCGAATTGCGCAAAGAGAGTGGAAACGGACCTTAGATGATCAACTCGGTACTTCTTGGATAGAGAACCAACGTGCAGGAGAGTCAAAACCATTGCCCACTATGGAGCGCTTGCTTGATGATAAACCCGTACACCAGTTGCACTGGGTGAACGGTTGCCGTCCACAAGATCTGTGGCAAGAAAACTTTATTTTACAACCGGGAGAACTGCGCTATAACCGAGGTGAGCTCTATAATTTGTCCATTCGCCGTGGCACGCTCACTAACGAAGAACGCTTTATGATTAATGATCACATTGTGCAAACCATCATGATGCTCAAGCGGCTACCTTATCCTGAACATATGAAAAACGTTCCTGATATTGCAGGAAGCCACCATGAACGAATGGATGGCGCGGGTTATCCAAGAGGTTTAAATGAAGAGCAGCTTTCGATCCCCGCTCGAGTGATGGCAATAGCCGATGTGTTTGAAGCACTGACTTCTAGCGATCGCCCCTATAAAAAGGCCAAAACGCTCAGCGAATCGATCGCGATCATGACCACCATGGCCACCACAGGCCATATTGATCCGAAGCTTTACTTACTCTTTTTAGAAAAAGAGATTTATCAAGACTATGCGGATCGGTTTTTACACTCCGATCAGCACAGCCCAATTGATAAAGAAGCACAGATAAAAAAAGTAAAAATGAGTTTGAAGAAGACTTTTTAAAGACCGCGAATATCTAACTCATTCTGGATCAGCACAATGCACTGCGAGGCAAACAGCATTCGAGGCCCAAGGCTGATTTTCTGTGTATTAAGGCGCTTTAAACTGTTCCAACTTTTTTTCGGCATCGGGATGTGGTCAGTAAGTAAAAAGCAGCTGTCGTCAGAAAATTGATGCTCACGGACACTTTCGCCTTTTTTATCCAGTAAATACAAATGGTAACTATCCGAAAGGCGCTGCACCAACTTTTCAAAACTGATGGTTTCAACCGTGAGTCCTTGCTCGACCTCTCGGGTTTGCTCTTTGCCCATACCAACGGAAACGTCTAAAGCATGGCCTATTTTGGTCAGCAAGGCTTGCTCGTGAAAGCCACCGATATTGTGCAACTGGCTCGACTCAAAGCATAAAGTCCGCGAGAAATCTTGCGTACTTTCCAGCACTAAGTAGACCACCACGTCATCACGATGCGACTGCGCAGTAAAAATAGCGTTCATGAGTACGTGGGCCAAAATTTCGGTGTGGGCTTCTTGCCCAACAGAGGCTAAAAAAGTCTGTTTATCCGTGGAAGCGGCGCGGGCCCTTACAACAAAAGCTCTCATGTGACTGACTCAATTCATTCAATAAAGCACGGACTCTATCACAATCTCCATCTACTGGAATAGTGATCTACTGGTGAAGCTACGGTTCGCTCGTCAACACAGCTTTGCTTTTCGGGAGCCCCAATGAAATGAGAGTGGTCAGCAGCAGAAAACCAAACGAAACCCACAAACACGCCGCTAATCCCCAAAGTTGGAAAACCCACCCGGAAAGCACGGTACCGATTAAACGCCCCATCGCGTTTGCCATGTAGTAAAAACCAACATCAAGCGATACACCATCCCCCTTGGCATAGCTCACGATCAAATAGGAATGCAGCGATGAGTTAATCGCAAAGACCGCGCCGAAAAGCAGTAACCCCGCGATGATCACGACTTCCGGATGCCACTGCGCTTGAATGCTGTAGGCGATCAAACCGGTAATCAGCGCCAGTAACGCCGCCCAACCGAGCGCAGATCGCCCATCTGGCACTTGGTCTGAAGCACTGCCCGTTATTTTAGGAGCAAACCCTTGGATCACGCCGTAGCCAATCACCCATAACGCTAAAAAGCCGCCCACGGCACTGTGATCCCAACCAAAAACGCTGCCCAGATAAATGGGTAAGGCAATCACAAACCAAACGTCTCGCGCGCCAAATAAAAATAGGCGAGCCGCCGATAAAATATTCACGCTGCGCGATTTGGAGAAAATCTCTGAAAATTTCGGTTTGGTTTTGGCTTTGCCAATATCGGCTTGCAAGCTAAGCAAACTGCCGATAAAAACCAACAGCAATACCGCCGCCATAGCCGCTACCGCATATTGAAAGCCGATCCAAGAGAGCAAGACACCACCGAGAAAAAAGCCGGCCCCTTTTAGAGCGTTTTTTGAACCCGTAAGAATGGCTATCCACTTGTAGAGTGCGCCTTGTGCATTTTCAGGGACTAACGTTTTGATCGCACTTTTTGCACTCATTTTATTGAGATCTTTTGCGATGCCCGATAACGCCTGCGCCGCCATCACCCAAGGAATGGTTAACCATGCAGCAGGTACAGCAAGCATCAAGAGCGCGAATATTTGCATGCCAAGGCCAATATTCATGGTGCGATTCAGCCCTAAACGCGCACCAAGCCAACCGCCAATCAGGTTCGTCACCACGCCAAAAAATTCATAAAAGAGAAACAAAGACGCAATCGCTAAGGTCGAATAACCCAAATCATAAAAATACAACACCACTAACATGCGCAGCGCGCCGTCAGTGACGGTAAAATTCCAATAATTAAAAGTCACTAGCATGTACTGGCGAACGTTTTGGTTGAGCTGAGACAGCATAATCACTCTCTTTGCAAAAGAGCCGCCTAAGGCAGCTCTTTGGGACTGTTATTGATTAACAAATTGTTTGATGTACTCAACTTGTACATCTTTGGTAAACGCACCCGGCCTTAATGATTGAACTTGAGTAATAATGTTTTGCAGTTCCCAACCTTTCTCCAGCAATAAATGAGCAGCAAGTAAACCAGTACGACCCGATCCACCCATGCAATGCATGGCAATCTTATCTCCCTTGGCAAGCGCCTGATGAAGTGACGGGGAGATACTTTGCCAATGCGTTTGAAACTGATGGTCGGGCGCGCAATCATCTTCAATTGGGGCGTGAAACCATTGCAGCCCCGCTTGCTCAACCACTTTAGGCAAGTCACCAACACCTTTCTCTTGCATCTCTTCGTGACTTAGAGCCGTCACCACAACGGTAACACCTTGAGATCTCAGTTGTTCAATACTCTCAACCAGAGGCAGATCTTTTGTCCCCGGGCAAGGCGTCAATACCAAACCAGCGCTGTTTTCTGCAACAGGCAGTTCCCATGTAGGATGTGTCATTTCTTTGCTCCTTTATGCCAAACCGACTTTGCGTACTAATTCTGCGGTACGCGTTGCGTAACCCATTTCGTTATCATACCAAGCGTAAATTTTCACCATGCGCTTGCCCACCACCATGGTCGAGAGTGCGTCGACAATCGTTGAGCGTTGATCGCCTTTGTAATCAATCGACACCAGTGGGCGCGCTTCAAAACCGAGAATGCCTTTGAGCTCATTTTCTGAAGCCGCTTTAAGTAGCGCGTTGACTTCTTCTGCGCTGGTATCACGTTTAACATCAAAAATAATGTCGGTTAACGACGCATTGGCCAGCGGCACACGCACCGCGTGACCGTTAATTTTGTCTTTTAGATCAGGGAAGATTTCCACAATCGCAGTCGCAGAACCGGTTGTGGTCGGGATAAGGCTCATACCACACGCACGAGCGCGGCGTAGATCTTTATGCGGTGCATCCAAAATGGTTTGCGTGTTGGTCAAGTCGTGAATGGTCGTAAACGATGAGTGTTCAATACCAAGTTGCTCATGAATCACTTTGACGATAGGCGCAATGCAGTTGGTGGTGCAAGAAGCGGCCGTAACAATCTGATGTATTTGTGGATCAAAGATGTGGTCATTGACCCCAACCACGATATTGGCAATCCCCGCTTCTTTCACCGGAGCCGATACCACCACGCGTTTGACACCTTGTGCTAAATACTGATTCAAAAACTCAGATTTGCGGTGTTTTCCCGTGGCTTCGATGACCACATCACAACCAGACCAATCCACATCATTGATCGCTTTTTGTTGTGAGGTACGAATAACCTTACCGTTGGCAATGATCGCATTACCGTCGCTTGTCACTTGGTGATGCCAACGGCCTTGTATTGAATCAAATTCGAGCAAATGAGCCAAGGTCGCCGCGTCACCCGCAACGTCGTTAATCTGGACAAATTCGATCTCTGGCCAATCAAATGACGCCCTTAATGCTAAACGACCAATGCGGCCAAATCCGTTAATTCCGACTTTAATCGACATCTTTATTTCCTTTTATCCCTTCTAAACACAGCATTCTGGGCGAGATTCCATCTCTGCCAGCCTTTGCATATCTTGTTGGTATTCTTTTTTCAGGCAGTTGGATTCCATCAGCCCTTGAATTTGTTTTTTCATCCATCCGGGTAGTTGGTCCGATAACCGATAAAACACCCATTGGCCTTGCCTTGTATCAACCACCACGCCACTGGAACGAAGTAGAGCCAGATGGCGAGAAATTTTCGGTTGGCTTTCATTTAACGCTTGCGTCAACTCGCCGACACACACTCGCTGCTCGCGTGCAATCATGAGCAAACAGCGCACTCGCGTTTCATCGGACAGCAACTTAAAAAAC
>NZ_CAWNHY010000275.1:0-17662 GCF_963874335.1 Vibrio sp. V10_P2A27P122
AAGTTTGTGTGATTTATTTTAATGCACACCCTCACACCTTAGCGTAAGTGTCACTTTTACCACTCAATCTCAATCGGCGTGCCTTCTTTGACTAGGCTCAAAAATTCATCCATTTCTGAGTTAGTCAGTGCAATACACCCATTAGTCCAATCAAAACTTTGCACATATTCTGGTCGTTGTTTGTCGCCATTTTTTAGGCCATGGATTTTTATATCACCACCGGGATTGATGTTTAAGCGCTGTGCATGCACTTTATCTTGATGATTCGGGTAACTGATATGAATCGAACGATAATAGCCAGAATCATTACTGATAGCTTCAAGATAGTATCGACCTTCTGGAGTACGTTGATCGCCTTCTTGCTGTTTATGTCCTTTGGGTTCTTTACCCAAGGCAATTCGATACTCTTGAATGATCTGCTGTCCCGAGATCAAGTACATGCGACGCTTAGATTTATCCACTTTGACCAGATCAATCTCAGCCGCTGCGCTGTTGAGTGAAAAACATAGAAACAAAAGTAGCCTAAAGTATCGGGTCATAAGAGAGTGTCAGTACTGATAAGGTGGCAAATAGAGAGACATTATGCAGCGGAAGAATGAACGTGGCTAGTTGTCAATATTGTCTTGCAAATAAGACAATGCTAAAAATAATAGGGCTAACCATGTAATAAATGGAAACAGAATCTCAAAAATGTAGGTTAACTCTAGGATGTAAAAACATAGAGTGCAAATTTGCGGCCGACTTAACAGCGACCTTTTTAAGAGTTTGATTGCACATGATCTTTTGTCTAATTTTGCAATGAAAATTATTAAAATGTCAGGCCGCTCATATGTTCTCTCGTACTTTACTCAAACAGATTTCTTCTGCTCGCAACCACCGTATGCTCGCGGAAGCAACGTTTGATTTTCTTCAAAGTTTCATTTCTCCCAAATCAATGCGGATCTTTCATGCACCAACATTAAACAAGCGCCATGAGTCATTATTTGAGTACAACTTACCGACTGCTCTGCAAAATTATCCAAATACCTTTTGGAATTGGGCCGCACAATTTGACACCTCTGATGGTCTAATTCCACTAGCGATCAACACCTGCAATTGGGACTACCGTAGTGTGATGGGCGGTGAGTCTTATCTTTTTATGTTAGATAACCACCCTGATTTAAGAACCTATTTGCTGCTTGAGGCAATTGATAACGTCAACATTCATGCGAAAACAGAATCCGGAGAGCTCGATTGTTTGCAACTGATTGCGGCTCGTTGGCAATGTCTTCGCGCGGAATCTGAAGCGGCAAAGGAGTTTAAAAATAGAGATATCCGCGAAGCAAAGTATTTGGATGAAATTAAACAGCGCGAAATGTTCATTGATAACATGAAGCTGGTTCATCAATTAGCGATTGAACTGGCTAACCCAGACAATTTGGATGCGCTGCACAGAGCGGCCGTTGATGTAACGAAAACACGCTTAGGGTTTGATCGAGCCGCTTTTTTAGTTCTTGATATGAAAAAACGTTGTTTTAGCGGAACTTATGGTACGGATGAAAGCGGAAAAACGGTGAGCGAACACCATACCCAATACGATTTGCACCAGCTAGAAGAAAGTTATTTAAGCGGTCTTTCTGATGATACTAAAAGTTTGGTGCTGATCGACGATGCCCCTCTATACACGGCGGGAAATGTGGTGGGACAAGGGTGGAATGGGATGTTAATCCTACGTGATGGTAATGAAACCATTGGTTGGATCGCGATTGATAACTACATTAACCGACAGCCCATTACTGAATACCAAAAGCAGATGTTGGAATCTTTTGGTTCATTGCTTGCGCAAATTTATATTCGCAAGCGTCAGGAGCAAAATGTTCGCATGTTGCATGCGAGCATGGTTGAACTGTCACGTTGTATGACGGTAAGTGACGTGTGCAAATCGGCGGTCAGTTTTGCGATTAACCGCATGGGTATTGATCGTCTGGCGGTGTTTTTGACCGATAAACACTGCTCGTACATTCAAGGAACGTGGGGAACCGATATCCAAGGCAACATTGTGGATGAATCCTATTTTCGTTCTGGGACCACCAATAATATGATTGTTGATATGGCCAAAGCCAACCCCAATGAGGTGGTGTTTGAAGAGTCAGTCCCTATTTATCATGACAGCAACATTGTTGGTTTTGGCTGGACAGCCATGACAATGCTTACCAACAATGGCGAGCCTATCGCTTTCATTGCTGCGGACAATTTGATCCGCCGCTCACCACTGACTTCACAACTGCGAGAAGTGATCCGCATGTTCGCCTCGAATTTAACCGAAGTATTGATGCGCACCAGTGCTCAGCAGGCGATCAGTGAACTGAATGAGAATTTAGAAATTGAGGTGCGTAACCGTACCTATGAGTTACAAAAAGTGAACGACAAACTGGACTTAATGGCCAAAATGGATCCATTAACTCGCCTTGGAAATCGTCGGATGTTAGCTCATTTATTGGAACGCATCGGTTCGAGAGTACAAGCGGAGACCGTAAGTTATGGTTTAATTTTGCTTGATATTGATCACTTTGGTTTATTTAATAATTACTACGGTCACTTGGAAGGGGATATTGCTTTGATTCGTATTGGCCATATTCTCAACCAACATGCTCAGGCAGAGAATGAACTCTTTTGCCGAATTGGTGGTGAAGAATTTATATTGTTGGTGGCCAACCGCGATGCAGCAGAAGTGAAAGCGTTGGCTGAAAGCATACGCTTTAGTATTGAACGAGAGCAGATTGAACATAGTGAGAACCCTGATGGTGACTGCTTAAGTGTCTCGATTGGTTACACTATTGCCCAGTACCTTCCCAGTGAACTTAAGTTTGAGGAGATGTACAGCAAAGCAGATAAGGCACTTTACCAAGCAAAAGATAATGGTAGAAACCAAGTCGTTGGTTACTCTGAGCAAAAACACCATACTCGAAGTGATAAAGTCGCCGCGCCAAATTCATAGTGTTGGCGCGGCGAGTCATGGCAAGGATAATGAGAACAGCAGATTATTCAGTCTGAGAGGTAATATTCAACCGTTGAAACGACGCGTACTTTTTTGATGTAAGGAGTATTGTTATCACGATCCACAATACTAAATTGTCCCTGTGAAGCGTGTTTAATCTTGCCAAGTGAGCTTTGCGAATCTTTGGCAAATTTCTCTGCGACTTCTCTTGCTTGTTTGGTCGCTTCTTCAATCATGTCGGGTTTGATTTCATTCAGTCCAGAGAATGAATAATCAACGCGGTTGTTGTAAGGATCTTGATTAAAAACGATGCCTTGTTTTCCTAAATTGCCGAGCTTATTAATGGCCTCGCGCACTAGGTCAACTTGATTGCTGTACACCGTAATGGTTTGGTTCGCTAAATAACGAAACTCGACTAAATTTTCTCCACCATACTGCTGTGCTTTTTTGTCGATCACCGCTGGCGATGATAGCGAGACACTTTTTTCATCAATGCCTTGTTGAGCTAAAAATGCGGTAACCAGTTGGCTCTGTTTTTCAATCGTGTTGAACATGGTGGGTAAATCATTATCGGCCACACTAAATTGGATCGGCCAAACAACTGTGTCGGCGGGATATTCTCGCTCTGATAATCCTTTAACGGTCACCACGCGCTCATACTCTTTATATTTCACAGCCGTTTGCTGCACAAAGTAACCGAGGGTTGCGAGCCCGAGTATTAAACTCAAACCGATGATCAATGAAGCGCTACTTTTTATTTGCATGCCTTGTTTTCCTTTTGTTGGCAACAGTCCCAAAATGACTTGAAGTCACAGCGGCTAGTCGTTTGGATATAACAACACACCTTAGATTTGATATTGTGATTTCGACAGCTATTTTCGGTTAGAGTTTTGCCAGCGATTCTAACTTTTTATTCTGGCGCTTAGTTTGCTTTTTTTGAATGGCATCAATCATAGAGATTAACGCTGAGCCATCCCAATCACTTTTCTGAGGTGCGTACAAAGTTTTAAGTTGCTGGTTGACTTGTGCATCTAGTGCGGTTTTCTCTTCATCACTTAATACGACTGAATCACGCCAGAGGGTGAAGTAATAGCTGATTTTGGCACCATCTTGGCTTTGTACCGCTTCTTTTAACTGTTGATATTGGTGGCCTTCAAGCGGTTGATGATGAGCGTTGGTTTCCAGTGCTGCTGTTTGTGGCGCGTTACGAAATGACCAAGCGACTACCATAGTAGCCATCCATAACAGTGCAAAAAATGCGGTAAAGTAGGGCCAGTATCCTGCATCTTTAACGGTGACGGTTTGTACTGTTGGTGGTGTCAGCACAGAGGTGGATGGGTTGAGTAATTCACCTGGCGAAACCTCTAGCGTTAATCCTTTGGCTTGCGCGCTTTGCTGAGATTCGTTTTTGGTGTCCCACCAACTGACGGTGAGATCCGCTAGCTCAACCTTACCGACGGTTTTGGGGATGAGTACTTGTTTTAGCGTCATTTGCACATCGCCATTATCTAAGCTTTTAAACTGAGGCTTTTCAGCATAGAGCCGAATTGAGTCTGGATATTGCACTGAGAGGTTAGGCAACTGCGTCTGCGTAAGGCCTTTCACTGTCAGAATCCATTCACGAGTCAACGATTCACCCACTTTGGTTTTAAAGCTCTCGGCGGTGATGATCTGCCCTGTGGCATCTCGCCACGTTTGGTTGAGTGTTAGTTTTGGCGTAGGTAGCCAAGTGCCTTGATAGCTATCTGGTTTCGGCAGTACGGTGAGCGAAAAGGTTTTGGCCGGAATATCGACTTGCAGCAAGCGGGTGCTGCCCGTTTGGTTGTTACCATAGATGAGGCCAGCTTTAAACGCAGGGCCGGATAACGTGAAAGTTCCTGCCTCTTGGGCCGTGACTCTAAATTTTTGGTCTACAACGGTGACTTCAACCCCATCCAATAAGTTTTGGTATTGGTTAGCTTCTCCCTCGGTCGTCAGTTCTAATCCTTGTACAGCGGGTGGCGTAATTTGTGGATTTTGCAGCCTTCTTGGATCAGCTTTGATGATTAGGCGAGCATTGAGAAAAGTGCTTTCACTCGGGTAGAGTTTGCTACGTTCTAGATCGGCTTGTATTTCAACAAGGTCAGATTGCTTGGGCGCTTCACCATCAGCGATAACTTGAATCGCGATCGGTTGAGTAGTAGCGCCATTGACGGTAAAACTAGGAATGGTCAGTATGCCGAGTTTGTTGGCTGCCAACGATACATTCCATTCACTGCGCGTGCTGCGATCGCCATTGATGATGTTCACCGAAGTACCAAAACTTGGGCGGCCAAGAAAAAAATCGCCTTCTAACACCTTAAAGTCGATCGCATCGGTCGATACTTTTTCATCGGCAACAATTCGTAATTGGAATACTTCATTTTTCGCGACCTTATTTTTACTGACGCTGGCGTAAAGTGCAGCCGCGTTAGCGGCCGAGCTCAGTAGAGCAACAGAAACTAGGCTGATAATCGCAGCCCAAAATGAACGCTTGATCGATTTCATACTTACCACTTCTTGCTGTTGTTTTGTGGAGGTTGTGCTTGGTCTTCTTGCCGTTGTCTTGCTTGTAGCAACAATTGTGCTTTGAGTAAGCCACTAGGATCTCGTGCACTTTCGACTTGTTCTAGCTTGCGAAGTTGCGGGTCAATAGTTTGGCTATCGCCTTGCTGTTGCGATTGCTTTTGTGTTTGCTGCTCAGAGGCTTCTTTGTCACTGACTTCATCTTCGTTGTTCATTGATTCATTTGTTTGAGTCGCTTCAGTCTGCTGTTGAGAGGCAGGCGATTCATCCGCCGTGTTGGCCTTGGATCGCTCACCTTGCTCATCTTTACTTTGTGCCGATTGAGGCGAAGACTGAGAGCCGTCGTTCTGCGGTGAGTTATCGCTTTGTTTGTCAGATTTATCTTCTGTTTGTTCGCCGTTTTTATTCTGCGCATTATTTTTATTTTCTGAGCGATTTTGATCTTGATTTGGATCGGAAGGCTCACCAGACTGTTGCTGTTGCTGTTGCTGTTGCTGTTGCTGTTGCTGTTGCTGTTGCTGTTGCTGTTGCTGTTGCTGTTGCTGTTGCTGTTGCTGTTGCTGTTGCTGCGCTTTTTTTACGATTTCCAAATTATGCTGAGCATCTTTATGGTTTGGGTCGCGCTTTAACACCTCTTCATACAAGGTTCGGGCCTTTTCCAATTCTCCATTTTGCGCGTAGGCGTTGGCCAAGTTGTATTGCACTCGCACATTGTCTTGTGGCAGTTGAGAGAGGGTCTCCACCGCTGCCTGATATTCTCCAGCCTGATATTGAGCGATGCCTTTCCACTCTAAGTCTGTAAATTGTTCACTGGCCGCTTGATACTCCTTTGCATCAAACGCTTTTTTGGCTTGTTGATTGCTATTTAGCCAAGGAGAAGCCTGTACACTATTGCTGTGCAGTGTAGGGATGAAGAGCAGTAATAAAGAAAAAATGACGCCACGGCGAAACAAAAGCAAACACGGGATAATGAGGAGCAGCACTAACCAATAGCCATTGTTAACGCGCTCTTTCACCATTTGTTGACTCTTGGCTGTACTGTGTGGCTGTTCGTTTTGGTCTAGCTTAGCGATCATTGCGACATCGCTATTGTCTAAGCTGATTGGCGTAAATAATCCATTTATAGTCTGCGCGAGCGACTGCATATTGGCAAAGTTGGTCTTGGCCACCACGGTCTGCCCTTGTGCATTTTTCAGTAAGCTGCCATCGCTGAGCGTAATGGGCGCGCCCGCTTGTGTACCAATGCCTAAGATCACTAATTTCCAACGCGTATTGGTAAGCTGTGTTTCAATCTGAGCTTGCTCTTGTGAGTCGATGTCATCGGTCAATAACACAATGTCACCTTGTGCAAGGCCGGCATTTTTCATCATGTCGATGGCTAATTGAACCGCGCGAGCTGCATCTGCGCCGGGGTAGGGCATAATATCGGGCGATAGATTGGGCACTAAGTTGCTTAGGGTTGCGGTGTCGGTGGTTAATGGGCTAACGGTATAGGCATCACCAGCATAGGCGACAAGCCCTGTGCTACCTTCTTGCCATTGCATGAGTAAGTCGAGCGCTTTATAACGCGCTTGCGTTAAGCGGTTGGGTTTTATATCAGTGGCGTACATCGATAGTGACATGTCCATCACTAATACGCGCGCGTTACTATTGCTGTAACTGGGGCGTGTTTGAGATTCAAAACTCGGACCAGCTAGCGCCAGTACTGCGAGCAGCCAACTGATGCTGATGATCACAATGGTCGCGTTATGCTTTTTATCGCTCAAACCCATCGCCTTAGCCAGATGAGGTGCTATCAAGGAGTGTCGTTTGGCACGCAGAGTGAACCAGCCCAGCAGTAGTGCTAAGGGGAATAGTGCGGTTAACCACCAAGGTGTAAGAAAAACAAACTCAGACATGATTTCTCCTTAGTAGCGCTAAGAGTACAGAAAGCGCGAGCGCTATCGCCAACGGATAACCAAACCATTCGCTTTGTGGACGCCAAGTTTGGCTTGCTTGGCTTATGGGTTCTAATTGATTAATGGTGTCGTATATTTTGGCGAGATCTTGGCTATTTCGTGCGCGAAAATATTGGCCACCAGTCATGGTCGCTATTTGTGTTAACGTCTTCTCATCTAAATCTTCCGCGGTATTGATTTTTCGAGTCATAAAAAACTCTTTGACCATCATTTCGCCAGCGCCAACACCGACTGTGTAAATGGTGGCATTGTATTTTTGGGCAATTTTCGCAGCTTCGATTGGGTCGAGCACGCCAGCGGTATTGCTGCCATCGCTGAGTAAAATCATCACCCGCTGTGGGGCATCACTATCGATAAACGTTTTGGTCGCAAGCCCAATCCCTTCACCAATGGCGGTTTGGGTGCCGATCAGCTTAAGGACGGCTTGATTAAGCTGCTGGCGAATGGTGTTTCTATCCAGAGTCAACGGCGTCTGTAGATAGGCGTGATCGGCAAATAAGACTAACCCAAGGCGATCACCTTCGCGCTTGTCAATAAAATCAGAGAGCACATTTTTAACGGCGCTCAAACGATCAATGTACTGATCGCCAAGCAGCATATCTTCTTGGCTCATGGAGTAAGAGAGGTCAACCACCAGCATCAGATCTCGGTGTTTGGGCTGAGCAATAACCGGGTCGCCAAACCACACTGGACGGGCTGCGGCGATCAATACTAAGCACCAAATAATGCTCGCAATGATTTTAGCGATGATCTGGTTTGGTGCTTGACGCTGATTATCTTTAGGAAGGTAGGGCAGGTGAATCGCTGCCCTTTCTTTTGCTGGTGGTAAGAATCGATAAACGACCAGCGGGAGTGGCAGCAGACATAGCATCCACCACCACAATAACTCTATATTTGCCAAAGCCTAGCTATCTCCGTTTTTTAGGCGGCAAAGCATCATTAACCCATTGATAGCAGTGATTAATCAGCTCTTGACTGTTTTCTGTTTTCTGCTTTTGGTATAACGCTTGCTGCCACAATGTTTCATTGGGAACAAAAAGAGGGTAAGAAATTTGTGAATCTAAAAAGGTGTACCACTCTTTGCCGGTAAGATGTGCGATTTCCATACGAGGGTAGTAACAAAGCGCGGCTTGACGAAGTAGCTCAATCGCTGAAGAAGGAGTTAAATGCCCAAATTGGGGGTTGAGTAAACGCAGCGCCGTTTTTTTCGGGGCTAAGCGTTTACGACGCCAACGAATGGCTAACACCAGAATCAGCAGACAGAGCAGTATGCCCGCCGCGCTTGCCCACCATCCCCAAGCCAAGGGAAACCAAGAGGGTAGCTCAGGCAGTTGCATCTCGCTTAAATCTAAAAGTGTAGCTATTGATGATTCCTTCATTCTTTATATCCGGATAGTTGTTGCAACAAAGGTTTCTCACTAGAGAGTGAGGTATAAGAAATTGCCATAGTTTGACTCAATGATTTTAGTTTTTCTTTTTGAGATTCAAAGGCTTTTTTTAACCCTAAGCGCGTACTATTTTTCGAAAAGTTGAGCCAGCTCGTCTGTTGGTCATCGGTTACGCGTTCTACACCGCGAAATTGGGTCTCTCCTTGCTCTAATGGATCGTAAATGTGCACAATTTTTACACGATTATGTCGCTGCAATTGGTTGAGTATTGGTTGTAATGTGGCATTGAAATGGACGAAGTCACTGATCAAAATCACTTCACTGCCTTTAGGGCACAAACGATTCAACGCAGTTAGGCCGCGCTGCATGCTGTGTGATTTCGTTTTATCAAGCTCCAGCAGCTGTTGGTTTTGTAGTGTCACCAACTGTTGCAACAGCTGTAATGGCCCTTTTTGGCGGCTAGTCGGTTTTAACTCAACCAGTGTCGAACCAGTATCAATCACCGCGCCCACTCGGTCCTTATTGGCAATGCTTAACCAACTGAGCAAGCTTGCCATGTGCGCCGCTTGCACTGATTTGAGCATTAACTGCGATCCAAACTGCATAGAGCGGCTCAGATCAACGTAAAGAATGACGGGTTTTTCTCGTTCTTCACTGAACAGTTTGGTATGAGGCTTTCCCGTACGCGCAGTAACGCGCCAGTCGATGGTCCGAATATCATCTCCTGCTTGGTATTGCCTGACCTCAGCAAAGTCCATTCCTCGGCCGAGTTGCTTGCTCTGATGCTGCCCCAATACTTGCGCCCATAAACTTTTAGCAGGTGGCAGCCAGCGAATAGCGTGCTGCTTGTAAGGCAACAGTTCAGCCAATGAAAGTGTGACACCCGTACTAAACGGTGGAAGTGACTCTTGCATAGTAAACCTTAGTCTTAGTGCTAAGCACTACCAACCAGTGAAAGTAAGTGAGTGATAACTTGGTTGGGATGTACGCCCTCAGCCTGTGCTTGGTAGCTCAATAATAGACGGTGGCGCAAAACCGGAAATACCATCGCTTGAACATCTTCAGGGCTGACAAAATCACGCCCACTGAGCCATGCATGAGCGCGAGCGCATCGATCAAGCGCGATGGTTGCTCGCGGGCTGACGCCCATCTCTAGCCATTGTGCCAACGTGGCATCGTAGTCTGCGGGTTTACGTGTTGCCATGATCAGGCGAATAATATATTGCTCAATAGGTTCGGCCATGTGAATGTTCAGCACCGCTTGTCGAGCACTGAAAATATCGCTTTGGCTTAATGTTGGCGGAGAGACTTTCTCAATTCCCTGCGCTTCCCCGCGGTTCAAACGTAAAATGGCGAGTTCATTTTCAGCGTCTGGATAATCAACATTTAAATGCAATAAAAAACGATCCAACTGCGCTTCGGGTAGAGGATAAGTACCCTCTTGCTCGATCGGGTTTTGGGTAGCCATCACTAAAAAAAGTTCAGGTAACGGGTAGGTTTTTCGACCTGCCGTGATCTGTTTTTCAGCCATCGCCTCGAGCATCGCAGCTTGTACTTTGGCTGGAGCGCGGTTGATTTCATCAGCCAATACTAATGAGTTAAAAATTGGGCCCGCTTGAAAGGTGAACTCACCTGTTTCTGGGCGGAAGATATCGGTACCGGTTAAATCGGCGGGGAGCAGATCAGGCGTAAATTGGATTCGATGAAAATCACCTTCTATGCAATCGGCGAGTGATTTCACGGCACGGGTTTTTGCAAGGCCAGGAGGCCCCTCGACCAAAATGTGCCCATCAGCAAGAAGTGCAACTAATAACTGTTTAACCAAACCTGTCTGGCCTATGACTTGCTGATTTAAATAGTGTTGTAGCGATTGAAACGCGTGCGATGGCATTGAATGGGTCTCCTGCTGTTTTGCTGAATTAGTAATTTATTGATTCGAAAAGTTCCATGAAAAGCGTGATGCATGAACTGATTGGCGAATTATTATCCATTTGGCGAAACGAAAGAATGTTTGGTCACCATACTCGACTATGCTTAGGAACAGCTATTGTTGGCCATGATCACATTCTACGTGAAGATAAATCGATTCTATCGATAAATTTCTCAAGAGAGAGGGTTTGTTGCCGATACAAAAAAGTTATTCATGACAAGCCAATAATAAAGAGCGCAAATAATGTTCAAACTTAATTCGATGAGTATTAAGCAAAAGGTTGTATTAGGAATTACGTTCGCGGTACTCGCTTCGACGGTTATCGTTGGTGTAATGGCGCAGCGTCAAGCTCGAGAGGTGCTGGAGCACCGATTAATTGATATCGAACTTCCCTCGTTACTTGATCAAATCAGTAGCCAGATAGATCGAGAAGTATCGCAATTGCTCTTTTCTGCTGAGCAACTAGCCAATAATGAATTCATCAAGAAAGCCGTTCAGACGACCAATATTAATGCTGACGCTGAGGCGATGCTGATTAAGCAGCTCAATAATGTACGCGATCAATATTCGTTAAATGATGCTTCTGTGGCTAACCGAAAAACGGCGTATTACTGGAACCAAAATGGTTTTCTGCGTCAGCTCAATCAACAGCAAGATGGCTGGTTTTTTGGTTTTACGCAATCGGGACAAAAGACCATGGTCAGTATGTTCCAAGAGGCAAGTGGCGAAGTGAAAATGTTTGCCAACTATCAAAATGTCAGTGGCGATACGATGTCTGGTTTGTCGAAATCAATGGATGACATGGTGAGCCTGCTCAATGGATTTAAAATCGAGGACACAGGTTTTGTCTTTTTGACCAACTCGAAAGGGGAAGTGCAAATCCATCGCCAAAAAGAGAAAGCTAAAGCCTCATTAACACAATTGTACGGCTCAAACGCAAACCAACTATTGAATAAAAGCCGCTTCAACCTGATTTCGACAACCTATCAAAACCAAGATGTTTTTGTCGCTAGTGTCTACGTGAAATCGATGGACTGGTTTGTGATTGGTTCAGTACCTGTGTCGGAAGTCTTCGCCGAATTAAATGCCGTTGCGCAAAAAATGTTGTTCACAACCTTAGCTGTGGCGGGTTTGTTTATTTTGATGGGCCTTTTTCTGGCCAATAGTATTGCTAACCCAATTAAACAGATTGCACAACGCTTTACCGATTTAGGTAAAGGCGATGGTGATTTATCGCAACGGATTGAGGTATTGGGCCGCGATGAAATCGCTCAATTATCAGCGGGCTTCAACGGTTTTATTGAGAAGATTCATCAATCGATGAAAGAAGTTGCTTCTACCAGTCATGCATTGCAGTCGGCGGCGGGTCGGGTGTCAGAAAAATCGACGCGAACTTATGACAATAGCCAAGAACAGCGTGACCAAACTATACAAGTGGTGGCGGCGATCAATCAAATGGGGGCCACTATCAGTGAAATTGCTTCTAACGCGGCGACGGCAGCTGAAACAGCAAATCACGCGGCTGATAACACTGAAGTAGGACGTGAAGTGGTAAGCAAAGCCAAAGATGCCATCAGTCGTTTAGCCGCGGATATCGAAAATACGGGTAAAGTGGTGGAGCAGCTAGCATCGACCACTCAAGATATTGGCTCTATTTTAGGTGTTATCCGTGGTATTTCTGAACAAACCAACTTGCTGGCATTAAACGCTGCAATTGAAGCGGCGAGAGCTGGAGAGCAAGGTCGAGGTTTTGCTGTGGTGGCAGACGAAGTACGCAATTTGGCCAGCCGCACGGCCTCTTCAACGGAAGAAATTCAAAAGATGATCAATCAATTACAAAACGATGTAAAAGATGCGGTCTCGGCGATGTCTTCTGGTAAGGCTGTTACACAGGAAGGGGTTGACGCTTCCGATGAAGCGGTGAACGTTTTAGTGAATATTTCAAACAGGATCCACGATATTTCCGATCGGAACACTCAGGTTGCCACGGCGACTGAAGAGCAATCAACGGTGGTGCACACAATCAATCAAAATATTGAAGAGATCAACGCCATCAATGAAGTGACCACCAGCACCGCAGAAGAGTTGGCAGAAGCGAGCCAAGAGCTGCGTGATCTGTCTGGCCGTTTAGATAAAATGGTGGGTAGCTTTAAGCTCTAGAATCATGAGGGGGAAATCGGTACACTTCCCCCATTACGTTTATGTTTAGGTAAGTAAAATGAGTGATTTCGAAAAAGAGTTAGCACAATTGTCGCAACAGGTGGCGGGTGAACCTGAAGTGAAACTGCCTTCGTTGGAAGAGCAAAAAGCGATTGTGGCTGAGCTTAAGCAGCTAGAAGCGGAAGGCAAGCTGACGCCAGAAGTGCTGGAAAAGCATTTTGGACAATTCTTTACAGAAACGGATACCCCCGTCCATTAATTCAAACCCACTTTATTTAATTTAGAGCACACAAGTTTATTTAGGGCACACAGTAGTGGTGCCCTTTTTTATCAGAAAACGTTATTGAGTCATAGGAAGCTGTTGCGCGATATCTTCGAGTGCCTGTTGAAGGATCTCTGTCGTTTGCGCGCCTGAGATAAGATGGCGTTGCTCAATGATCAAGGCTGGCACAGCTTGAATTCCTGCCTCTAACCACTGTTGCTCTGTGACAGAAACGGTTTTCGCCCACGACTCATCAGTTAAAACTGCGCGGCAGATTTCTCTGTCTAAACCAAGGCTCTGTACTAGGTCGAGCAATACATCATCGTCATCTAAGGCTTGCCCGAAAGTGAAATAAGCACGAAATAGTGCCATTTCCAGCTCTAATTGTTTTCCTTGGCTATTCGCCCACATTAATAATTGATGCGCTTTACGGGTATTATAAATACGCATGTCGTCACTAAAGTTGAATTGAAAGCCGACTTCTTGCCCTAGGGCGCTGAGGGTTTGGCGTGCTTGTAAACTTGCTTCTATCGACGTGCCATATTTTTTGGCTAAATGTTGCTGTAGGTGTTCACCACCTATAGGCATAGCAGGGTTGAGTTCAAAAGGGTGCCAATGGATGTCTGCATCGATCGTATCGCTGAGAGCCAGCAGCGCTTGCTCTAACCGCTTATAGCCAATGATGCACCAAGGGCAGACAACATCTGACACGATATCAATGCGTAGTTTTTTCATTTTCTTCCCTACCGCGATTGGCAATTCACTGACCTTAATTATAGCGAGATTATCAGCATAAACTGTGACTTGTTGTGTAGCCCTTTGGAAAGCTAGGCGCTTTTTTATCGCTCTACGCCTTTTCTCTCATACAAACAATATTGCAATAAGGCTGATGGAATTGCTGAAACGCTCTCTATACTCTAAAAACGTTAAATGCAGAGAATTAAACTGCGCTTTGAGAAACAAGTGACGTATTGTGAGGTTTCGCCTCTTTCAACTTGTGAGTTAACCATGATGAACAGGGACATTGACGTATGACAAATGTTCAACCAACCGATGTGATTTTGCATGCTTTTGATTGGCCGTATCGTTTAGTCGCTGAGCGTGCAGAGCAAATTTTCCAACTGGGTTATAAAACGGTGTTGATTTCACCGCCGATGAAATCGTTCAAAACCGCTCAAGGTACAAAATGGTGGCAACGTTACCAACCGCAAGATTATCGCATCATTGATAATCAACTGGGCAATACCCATGATTTTAAACAAATGGTTGAAACCTTAACCGCATTAGGTTTGCGAATTTATGCCGATGTGGTGTTCAACCATATGGCCAACGAATCCAAATTACGTTTGGATTTACAATACCCGAGCGCACAAGACTTAGCTTCCTACCAGAATAAAAGCGATGAGTACCAAGCGCTGCGCCTCTTTGGTGATCTGACCCAGCCACTCTTTGATAAAGATGACTTTGTGGAAGCGTTTGGCATAAAAGATTGGAAGGATCGTTGGCAAGTGCAAAATGGCCGCATTACTGGAGGGGCGCATGATCCGGGCCTACCCACGTTGCGTGATAATGAACATGTGGTTGTACAACAACAGGCTTATTTAAGGGCGTTGAAAGCGTTAGGAGTCAAAGGATTTCGAATTGATGCTGCTAAGCATATGTCTATTGAGCATTTGAAGAAAGTATGGGCCGATGACATTACGCAAGGCATGCATATTTTTGGCGAGATCATTACTGATGGCGGTGCAACCAAAGAAGAGTACCAACTTTTTCTAGAGCCTTATCTGCAAGAAACCAAGTTGGGTGCTTATGATTTCCCACTATTTCAAACGGTATACGATGCGTTACAAACAAAAGGTAGCCTGAAATGGCTGATTGACCCTTATTGTTTTGGTCAGGCGCTTTCCAACAACCGAGCGATTACGTTCACCATTACGCATGATATCCCCAACAACGCTGTGTTTGCCGACCTAGTCATGGATGAAGCCTTAGAAAATATCGCCTACAGCTACATTCTTGGTCGCGATGGGGGAGTGCCATTAATTTACACCGATTTAAACACCAGTGGCATTCTGAACCATGCTGGTCTTCCGCGCTGGCAAGAGGCATGGTGTTCGCCACAAATGGCGGCGTGTATTGCTTTTCATAATAAAATGCATGCGTTGCCAATGAAAACGCTAGAAGCGAGTGATGACTTGTTAGTGTTCAGCCGCGGTAAGGAAGGGATAGTGGTTTTGAACAAATCTCAACGCAGTCAGCGCGTTGAAATTGATTGGACAAATCCAATGCTAGAATTGTTTACGAAGCAGCAGTATCAACCCAATAACCAAAAGATTGTCATGGATATCGCCGCTCGCTCTAGCGCCATGCTTTGTCGGCTATCAAATGTCTGATGGTGAATAAAACGGTGAGTCGTTAGAAAAGTAAAGGCGCGTAATCAGCGCCTTTACTTTTCTACCCAGTTGCTGCGGTAGAGGATTAAACGATAAATTTATTCAATATAGCATCTTGCTCTCTGATATTTTCGGTTTGAGCTTGCATGGCTATGTTGGCATTGTCAGCGGCGTCTGCAACTTGAACGGAAAGATCTTTGATCTTAACCGTGTTGTTGTTGATCTCTTCTGCTACCAAGCTTTGTTCTTCGGCTGCTGAAGCTATTTGGATATTCATATCACTAATTTGCTGAATAGCATCGCGGATTTTCAGCAGAGCATTATTCGCTTCTTCGGCACGATTGACCGCCTCAGCTGCCGTTGTTTTACTCTGATTCATCGCATTGGCAACAGAAGTAGCGCTCGACTGCAACTTCTCAATCATATTACGGATCTCTGTCGTGGATTGCTGTGTTCTTTGCGCCAGCGTACGCACTTCGTCTGCAACGACCGCAAAGCCTCGGCCTGACTCTCCAGCCCGAGCCGCCTCTATCGCTGCGTTTAGTGCCAGCAAGTTGGTTTGGTCAGCAATGTCGTTGATCACTTTCAAAATGGTTTCGATGTTTGCCGTTGCATTTTCTAGTGCACTTACCTCTGTTACTGCTTCATCAATACGCGTCGAAAGATTATCGATCGCTTGCGTGGTTTGGGTCACAACATTGGTACCAAATTCTGTCGCGTCATCAGCATCTTTTGCCGCCGATGCCGCGCCTTGCGCGTTGTTGGCGACATCGCCAGAAGTGGTGGCCATCTCATGCATGGCCGTGGCTAATTGCTCAAGTTCATGCAGTTGATCACGCATCGCTTCGGCCGATTCTTGCAACCCCATCGAGGTCATTTCCGAACCGCGTAAAATTTCTGAACCGATGGCTTTAGACTGGGTAATTTGTTGTTGTAAGGCTTCAGTAAAGGTATTGAAACCGACCGTTAATACCGAGAATTCTTTATCCGTGTCGGTGGCTAAGCGTTGGGTTAAGTCACCACTACCAGAGGCAACGTTCTGTATTGCATTGTTGAGTGCATCAAGCGGTTTCATCAACAGACGGATAAGCACAAGCAGTATCGCAATACTGAAGACTAAAGCGATTAACGTATAGATGATCGAACTGTTGCGCAGTGTTGCTAAAGACGCATAGGCGATCTCTTCATCCAAAACGACACCGACATACCAGTTCTCTCCGGGTACTTTTGAAAAATCGAGTGTGTAGTGTTTGCCATCGATCAGCACTTGTTTAGGCTCTTCGGCGATAACGGCATTGCCTAAGTATTCTTTCATTGGCTTGCCGTTCATCTCTGCTCGGGGGTGGGCTATGGTTGTGCCATCGGATGAAACAATAAACACATAGCCTGCATCAAATAATTTTACGGTGTTGACCAATTCTGCTAACCCAGCAAGGCTAACATCGTAGAAGATGGCGCCGATAAATTTGCCGTTATCTTTAACTGGGGTAGCAATAGACACCAATATTTCATTAGTGGCAGAGTCGGCGTAAGGCGCAGTAATAATCAGTTTGTCGGCATTTTTTGCATCAATATACCAAGGGCGCACGCGTGGATTCCATGATGCGCCTGGGTTCCAAGTAGGATCATTACTGATGTAAGAGCCATCACTCTCAAAACCGACCCCAGCCAGTAAAAAAGTTTGTTTGACAATCGGCCTTGTGATGACCTTAGACATACTTTCTCGGTTAATGTCGACTTCCAACATGCTGGTGGCGTAAGCGGCAATGGCCTTGCGGCTATTGATCTCTGCACCAGCGGTATTGCTAACCCCATCCACTATTTCAGTTACACTCGCTTCAACTTGTGACTTCACTTCTTTTTGGACGGTGAAGTATTGTTGTATCGTCAGCAGAGTAACGGTGACCAACAGCAGCAAAGATGACGCCGCGACGATCTTATGGCTGAATTTCATGGCAATCCCTTCCATCAATAAATATTAATATTATTAATAAATGTATAGTTAGGGATTAATCATTCAGCCAGTAAACAATCCATTTTTAAGCGAAAA
>NZ_CAWNHY010000276.1:0-17554 GCF_963874335.1 Vibrio sp. V10_P2A27P122
GAGTAAGACTAATTGCTAAAGTAAACCAGAAACCACATCCGCTAACTGCTTAAAAGTGTGAGTTCGCGATGAACTTGGCCGCCAGACTAAACCAATCTCTCGATACGCTTGCTGGCCAGGAGGCTCGATGACCACTAAATTTTGGTTTTCAACTAAGCCATGATTGATTGCCATTTGTGGAATGAAAGTCGTCCCTAAACCATTGGCGACCATCTGCACTAAGGTATGTAAACTGGTTGCGGTAAATGGATTAATTTTCTCTTTGGCGGTCAACTTGCAAGCCGACACAGCATGATCCGTTAAACAGTGCACATTTTCGAGCAAAAACACCGATTCATCAGGCAGGTCAGCATACTTGATTGGCACACGGATGCTATCCATTTGATGACGGCTGATCACCATTTTGAATGGATCAATCCCCACGACTCGGCTCTCCATTTTGCCGATATCGACAGGCAAAGCCAAAATCAACACATCAAGCTCTCCATGACGCAGTGCAGCCAAAAGGTTCGTCGTCGTATCTTCTCGTAATAATAAGTTCAACTTCGGAAAGCGGACATTCACTTCTTGCACTAAATCACACAGTAAAAATGGAGCAATGGTTGGAATACAACCCAGCTTAAGCTGACCTTGCATCTCATCGCCTTGGCAAACCTTGCCGAGTTCCACTAAATCTTGTCCTTTGGCAAGTAACTCTCTTCCTTGGCTAACAACCAGCTCTCCCGCTTGAGTAAACACTAACGGAGCTTTCTTATCCTTTTCATAAAGCGGGCAACCTATTAATTCCTCTAAATTTTGGATCCCTTTACTTAGGGTAGATTGACTAACAAAACAACGTTCAGCGGCATCACTAAAGTGCCGTGTTTCGTAGAGTGTTACTAAATAGTGCAACTGCTTCAAACTGGGCCATTTATTCATCGTTCTACTACTATCTTATTTGAGTGCCGTTTCTGATTCCGTCATTAGAGCTCATCGCTTTTTTCGATGAGACTAATCTATTTATTTCGCTTTTTACTATCCTACAATCTGTACTATAGTTTGTCTCGTTCAAAAACGGACTGGACCAGT
Source organism: Vibrio sp. V10_P2A27P122 (assembly GCF_963874335.1). NCBI lineage: Bacteria > Pseudomonadati > Pseudomonadota > Gammaproteobacteria > Vibrionales > Vibrionaceae > Vibrio > Vibrio sp. V10_P2A27P122. The sequence goes on from NZ_CAWNHY010000276.1 coordinate 1,069, forward strand.
GCTCATCACTGGTTTGGAACTAAACCTTATTCTTAGGAGCAAAAAAATGGTACTAGTTGGTCGTAAAGCCCCTGATTTTACTGCAGCAGCTGTTCTTGGTAACGGTGAAATCGTTGATAGCTTCAACTTCGCAGAATTTACTAAAGGTAAGAAAGCGGTTGTTTTCTTCTACCCACTAGACTTCACTTTCGTTTGCCCATCAGAGCTTATCGCTTTTGACAAACGCTTCGAAGATTTCCAAGCGAAAGGCGTTGAAGTAATCGGTGTATCTATCGATTCTCAATTCTCTCACAACGCATGGCGTAATACCGCTATCGAAAACGGTGGCATTGGCCAAGTAAAATACCCGCTAATCGCTGACGTGAAGCACGAAATCTGTAAAGCGTACGATGTTGAGCACCCAGAAGCAGGCGTTGCTTTCCGTGGTTCTTTCCTCATCGACGAAGATGGTCTTGTACGTCACCAAGTTGTGAACGACCTACCACTAGGCCGTAACATCGACGAAATGCTACGTATGGTTGATGCGCTTAACTTCCACCAAAAGAATGGTGAAGTGTGCCCAGCACAGTGGGAAGAAGGCAAAGCCGGTATGGATGCATCTCCAAAAGGTGTTGCAGCATTCCTAGCTGAGCACTCAGACGACCTAGGCAAGAAATAATTCTCCTTAGCCCGCGCTCAAATCGGGTCAATGGTTGGACATATAATAAAGCGTAAAACGCATCGCCAATCAGTTAAGAAGTAAAGTCCTTATCCAAGCCCAAAGCTAACGCTTTGGGCTTTTTCGTTGTCGTTCATTTAGCGAAAATGAGGCAGCATTGATTGGTAAACTTTACCCCTATTTCTCACCTCAATCACACAGACGTCACTACTCTAACTTGCTAACATTAACCAAATTTTTCCAGCAGGATTTTGCTATGAATATTCAAGTTGAAGTGTGTATTGATAATATTGAATCGCTACACAACGCCATTAAAGGCGGGGCTACTCGCATTGAATTGTGTTCGTCGCTCGCATTGGGTGGACTGACGCCCAGCTTTGGTTTAATGAAAAAGGCCGCGCAAATATCGAGCGTTCCTGTTTACGCGATGATTCGTCCGCGTCAAGGCGACTTTCTTTATGATCAGGATGATCTCGATTCGATGTTGATCGATATCGAGATGGCAAAACAGGCGGGACTAGACGGCATCGTCTTTGGTATTTTGAATCCGAATCGCACCATCAACCTTGAAGCAAGCTTACTGATGATGCAAGCCGCGCAAGGATTGGGTACCACTTTCCACCGTGCGATTGATCAATGCCACAGCTATGAACAAGCGATTGAAGACATTGCAAAATTAGGGTGTGAGCGTGTACTTACTTCCGGGTTAGCGCCAGATGCCTATGCAGGACGAGCCGTAATTGCACACATGGTGAAACTGGCGAATGGTCGATTCTCTATTATGGCTGGGGCTGGCTTAAACGCATCAAACGTGACTGACATTATCCGTGAAACGGGCATCACTGAAGTGCATTTGTCCGGCAAAACCACGCGTGCAAGTAGCATGGATATGATCGCCAATGCGGTGAAAATGGGCCAAGAGTCTGTCGATGACACCTTAATCCCAATTACCGATCCGGCTAAAATCCAAGAGGTATTACGCCAGCTTTCTTAACTTCGGCGACCGTTATGTCTTGATGTAAGGTGAATAACTTTCCTTCACCTTACTTTATCTAAAAGGCTATTTGAGGATGTCATCAATCGATTGTTTACCTAAGTGGCGCACATCCTTACCTTTGACAAAATAGATGATGTATTCGCAGATATTCTGGCAGCGATCGCCCACGCGTTCGATGGCTCGTGCAGACCACATGACTTGTAATATATGTGGGATATTTTTAGGGTCTTCCATCATATAGGTCATCAGTTGGCGGATCACTGCTTCGTATTCGGCATCCAGCTTGTCATCCAAGCGGTACACTTCAGCAGCCGATTCAAGATCCATCCGCGCAAAAGCGTCTAACACTTGGTGCAACATTGCAATGGCTTGCCGGCATAAAGGTTCAAGAGAAACTCGAAATTTGCTCTCTTTAGGTGAAGGGCTTTCGATAGTGACGTAGGCAATTTTGGTGGCAACATCACCAATTCGCTCAAGGTCGGTAATGGTTTTGATGATCGCCATGATCAAGCGCAGATCCTTGGCTGTCGGTTGTCGCTTAGCGATAATACGCGTGCAAGCCTCATCAATAGAGACTTCCATCGCATTCACTTTGTGATCATCCCGAACGACTTTTCTGGCCAAATCGGCATCATCTTTATGCAATGCTTGCATCGCAAAAGAGAGTTGTTGCTCCACCAGCCCGCCCATCGTCAATACATGAGTGCGAATCGATTCAAGTTCAACATTGAACTGTCCTGAAATGTGGCGACCTAGATGCATCATCGTTCCTTTTGAATATCGCTATTGACGAAAGTATTAACCATATCGACCAGTAATATAGTCTTCCGTCTGTTTTTTCAATGGGGAGGTGAAAATAGAGTCAGTATCCGCATACTCAATCAATTTTCCCATATGGATAAAAGCCGTATGGTCGCTCACTCTTGCCGCTTGTTGCATGTTATGCGTCACAATCACCACTGTGTATTTGGTTTTGAGATCGTTAATCAACTCTTCGATGGTCAAAGTAGAAATAGGGTCTAACGCGGACGTTGGCTCATCAAGCAACAGCACCTCTGGCTCAATAGCAATCGCTCTGGCGATCACTAAGCGTTGCTGCTGCCCACCCGAAAGGCCAAATGCATTTTCATGTAGGCGATGCTTCACTTCATCCCATAACGCAGCGGCTCTTAAAGCTCGCTCAACGGAGTCATCTAAAGTACGGCTATTTTTAATTCCTTGTAGACGAAGCCCATACACCACGTTTTCATAAATGGATTTCGGAAATGGGTTAGGTCGTTGGAATACCATCCCCACTCGGCGGCGCAACGTGGCAACATCTACATCTGGGTGATAGACGTTTCTACCATGAAGTTTGACTTCACCTTCAACTCGACACCCTTCGACCAGATCGTTCATCCGGTTAATACAGCGCAGTAAGGTTGACTTACCACAACCGGAAGGGCCGATAAACGCCGTTACTTGTCCTTTGGGAATACGCATTGAGATATGGCTCAGCGCACAAGTCTGTTTATAGAACAGATTCAGATCTTCAATCGCAATCGCCGTTTGTTGATCGCTCAGATTATTGACATCTAACGGGGCGTGATAACCCAAAGTTTGATTGATGGAAAACATAATTAATCTTGCCCTAACGTTCGATATTTCTCACGCAAGTTATTGCGGATACTGATGGCCGTTAAATTCAGTGCCACAATCACTGTCACCAATAAAAATGAAGTGGCGTACACCAGTGGCCTAGCCGCTTCGATGTTGGTCGTTTGGAAACCAACATCGTAAATATGAAAACCTAAGTGCATGAATTTTCGCTCAAGATGTACAAAGGGAAATTCGCCATCCACAGGCAAACTTGACGCCAGTTTGACCACACCCACCAGCATCAAAGGGGCAACCTCACCCGCAGCTCGCGCAATGGCGAGAATAAGCCCAGTAATAATCGCAGGGCTTGCCATCGGCAATACTATGCGCCAAATCGTCTCAAAATGGGTAGCGCCCAATGCTAACGAGCCATGGCGTACTGCGCTGGGAATCCGTGTTAACCCTTCTTCCGTCGTCACAATCACTACGGGTAGAGTTAACACCGCTAATGTGAGCGCCGACCACAGTAAGCCAGGCGTACCAAAAGTGGGGGCTGGTAACCTTTCGCTATAGAGTAGCGTATCAATCGATGAGCCTATGGTGTAAACAAAAAAACCAAGACCAAATACCCCATAAACAATCGATGGCACACCAGCAAGGTTGATAACCGCAACACGAATGATACGAGTAAACAGATTCTCTTTTGCGTATTCGTGCAAATAAATAGCCGCTACAACACCAAGTGGCATGACGATAATCGACATCAACAACACCAACAGCACGGTACCAAAGATGGCTGGAAATACGCCACCTTCAGAGTTCGATTCTCGGGGATCTTCTGATAGGAAGAGCCACACCTGCTTTCCCCACTGGACCAATTTTTGCCCCAAAGTCATATCATTGGGATACCAAATATCGAGAATTTGGCTAAGTGGAATCGCCACTCGTTGCCCACTCATCTCTTCAACAATCAACGACGGCCCATTCATTTGCTGGCGCAGCGCATCTAACTTTTGTTCGGCAATAGCTAATTGGCTATCCAAATCCTGCTTTTTATGAAAATAGTGATCTAAATAGGTTCGTTCTAGCTTTCCATTGAGTTCTTTACGACGCTTCTCTAAACGTAATTTTTCGGCGGCAAAGCCAATGACTCTGATCTCTTGGTCAATCACATCGTCAATTTGCTCTCTCAATAACGCGACATCCTGCATTCCTGCAGCGAGCATGGTTTGAACATCCGAACTCTCGCTTCCATCGGTTTGCACATAAGCAATCGGCTTGCCATAAAACTGTCCGTTACTCTTACGTTCTATTACCGCCCACCCGCTAGGCATTTGTTTATCCGACAGTTTAACATCCAGTATCGAAACAAAGTCCGCATGATTTCGCTCTCGGTTAGCGACTTTGATACTGAGCCGCTTCACTTCCCCAACATCCAGTATGGCTTTGGGCCATGTAATATCTAACGCTCTTAAGTGTGTTAATGGCACATTTTCCTCAGAGTAGAGCTGACCAACCAGTGCTTGCCCCTCTTGAGTTTGCCATTGATAAAGTGGCGTCGGCCAAAAATAGGTTAATCCTTTCCAACCAATAAATAGGAGCAAGCCCAATACCGAAATCAGGCTGATGCTGACAGCACCGCCTGTTAACCATATCCAAGGTGAACCTGATTGAAACCACTTAAACATTTGTGATGATTTTTCCCAATTGATTACAAAGCACCTTGATTACAAAGCGCGATATTTGGCACGCAACCTTTGTCTGACCCATTCAGCAATCGAGTTCACACAAAAGGTGAACATGAGTAGCAATAGTGCCGCTAAAAAAAGCAACCGATAATGGGAGTTCCCCACTTCCGACTCTGGTAACTCAACCGCAATCGTTGCCGATAAGGTGCGCATCCCTTCTAAAATATTCCAATCTAAAATGGGTGTATTACCCGTCGCCATAAGAACGATCATTGTTTCTCCGACGGCTCGCCCCAAACCCATCATGATCGCCGAGAATATGCCAGGACTTGCCGTTAACAACACGACTTTGGTTAATGTCTGCCAAGGTGTTGCGCCTAATGCTAATGACCCATCAGAAAGATGTTTAGGTACGGAAAAGATCGCATCTTCCGCAATAGTGAAAATGGTTGGAATGACGGCAAAGCCCATCGCAAAACCAACCACCAGCGCATTACGCTGATCAAAATCGATGCCGTTTTGCGCGAGATAAATCTGAATATCGCCATCAAATAGCCAAACTTCAATTTGGCTGCTATACGAAAAGATAACCACTGCACTAACGACTAATACGGGGATTAGTATCAATGCGTGCCACCCATTTGAAAAATTTCGCACCCATGCTCTCGGTAACAGGTGCCAACCTAGCCCAACGAGTAACATCACAATGGGTAAAAATAGCAGCAGCGCTCCGACCGCCGCGAGATGGCTTTCAATTAATGGTGCAAACCACAACCCCGCTAAAAAACCAATAATGACGGTTGGTAACGCTTCCATCAATTCAATCGACGGCTTCACCACTCGGCGCATTCTCGGTGACATAAAATAAGCCGTGTAAATCGCGCCAAACACCGCAATCGGTATTGCAAATAACATTGCGTATGCTGCGGCCTTAAGAGTGCCAAAGGCTATCGGTACTAGGCTAAACTTAGGCTCAAATTCATCGTTCGCTGACGTCGATTGCCACACATATTGAGGCTCTGGATAACTTTCGTACCACACTTTTTGCCACAATGACGAGAGTGATATTTCAGGATAATCATTATCCACTTTTGCCACGCTGATCTTCTGCTCGCTTAACGTAGCGAGATAAAGCTCATTATTGGACATGGCGGCCAATTGAGGGGCTTTGTTGTACATCCTCTCAAACAACACCAGTTTTTCACTGGTCGTATAATGACTTTGGATTGTGCCATTAGGGTAGAAACTGTAAAAACCTTTGCGATAAGTATCCGGCAGTAACAGCGTCACCTGCGGCGCTAATTTAAACTTACGAATCTGCGTCAGTTGACGTTCTTCATTTTGCAGCACATCAAACCATTGTGACACTAAGCCGTTACGGTGAGTCACCAGTAGCGAATAAGCACCGGACAATAAGTTGATTTGTGTCACGGCTCGATCGGAATTACCTTGGCTTAAATCAACCACTTCTCGCACGAAATAACCTTGACGACTCTTAACGGCAACAACCAATTCGGACCCTGAGCGAAGATAAAGCGTTTTACCATCTGGCGTAAAAAGCAATTGGTCCAAAGAAGGAAATGAGCCTTGAAACACAAAGCGCTGAATTGGCTCGACGTTATCACTCGTTAAGGTTTGTACTATCACCTCATCATTATCGAGATAAGAAGCGAAGAAAAGTGCCTCATCAGTAACAGCGAAGGCAAACTGGCGTAACGTTTGCGTTTTATGAGTCAGCCGAAATGTAGAGGGTAAACTGACGCGCTCAAGATAAGGAGAAAACTGGCGACCTTCCACGCTATGCAGATAACTGAATTTAGGGCGAGCAATAAAGACCTCTCCCGCCACATTGCTAGCGGCAAACCACCCATCCAGCGGGGGAGCTTGGCTAAAAAGATCAACGCGAATGGGGAGACTATCCGACCACAATGCGTGTTCCGTTTTGCCGTCCAAGGGCCAAAAGTTCATGCTGCCGTCAAGGTCAACAACAAAGGCATTCTCGCCGTATTCATCTATGGCCAAAAATTGAGGATTGGAAGTGGTTATACTCACTTGCGCCACGTTCCTTTCAATTTTTGCGCTACCAAAAAGAGGGAAAACAACCATCGCAAGATAGACAAAAATCAGCACTAAAGCGCCAAGTACACTCACGCCACCAAAACTCACTGCAAGGCGAACCAAACGGTCTTTTATCAACCGTTTTCTGTCACGTTCCTTCAATGAAAATTCACTTGGTGCCATTGCTCTCTCTACCCTTTTTCCTGTCTGCGTATAATATGTAATTTTCGTGACAAGTATATTACAACTCGCAATAAACGACTGAAAATAAAACAACTATACTCAACTTGCCTACTTGAAATAAAAATGTCACATAAAAGGCATAGTTTGCATAATCATCAATACCCGAATTGATTGCTGTGCAGAATCGCACAATCAGCACACAGAGGGTGAGTCAGTAAAAAACGTCAATTGAGTTAAAAGGTAACATGAATGAGTACGGACAAGTTGTATATCGACAAGGAATTGAGCTGGCTTTCGTTTAATGAACGCGTATTGCAAGAAGCCGCAGATAAAACCGTGCCTTTAATCGAGAGAATACGGTTTTTAGGTATTTTTTCTAACAATCTGGATGAGTTCTATAAAGTTCGCTTTTCCGATGTAAAACGGCAAATTTTGATCAACCGAGAACGTGGTGGTAACGATACTACCAAGCATTTGCTGACACGAATGCAAAGTAAGGCGTTCAAACTCAACCAAGATTTCGACAATCTCTATAATGAGCTTATTTTAGAAATGGCACGTCGCCGTATCTTCTTGGTTAATGAAACGCAGTTGGATGAGACTCAGAAAAAATGGATCACTAAGTATTTCCATAAAGAAGTGCGCCCGCATATTACACCGCTGCTCATGACTGACGACATTGATGTCATGCAATTTTTGAAAGATGAATACGCCTACATTGCCGTTGATCTCAAACACAATGACCGCAGCCAATATGCGCTGATTGAAATCCCGACAGACCACCTACCGCGCTTTGTCATGGTGCCGGAGCAAAAGGGCAAACGCCGCAAAACCATCATCTTATTGGACAACATCATTCGCCACTGCCTAGATGAGATTTTCCGCGGATTTTTTGACTATGAAGAGCTCACGGGTTACGCGATGAAAATGACACGTGATGCGGAATATGACTTGCGACGGGAAGTCGAATACAGTTTGTTAGAACAGATGTCAGAAGGGTTGAATCAACGCTTAAGTGCTATGCCCGTACGCTTTGTTTATGAACGAGAAATGCCGACAAAAATGCTTAAATTTTTGTGCGAAAAACTCAAAATATCGCACTATGATAGCCTTCTTCCTGGTGGTCGTTACCATAACTTTAAAGATTTTATTGGGTTCCCAAACGTGGGGCGTGACTATTTAGAAAACAAGCCGCTACCACCCATGCAATGTGCTGACTTTGAAGGTTTTGCCAATGCATTTGATGCGATTCGCGCTCAGGATATTCTACTTCACTATCCTTACCACTCATTTGAACACATTACCGAGTTGGTAAGACAAGCGTCGTTTGATCCCAAAGTGATCAGCATCAAAATCAATATTTATCGTGTTGCCAAAGATTCTCGCCTAATGAACTCGCTCGTCGATGCGGTACACAATGGCAAACGAGTAGTGGTAGTGGTTGAGTTACAAGCACGGTTTGATGAAGAAGCCAACATTGAATGGTCACGTATTTTAACCGAAGCGGGGGTCCAAGTAATTTTCGGGGCTCCCGGATTAAAAATTCACTCTAAATTGCTACTCATTAGCCGCAAAGAACAGGATAATATCGTTCGCTACGCACACGTAGGCACGGGCAACTTCCATGAAAAAACCGCCCGTATCTATACGGACTTTTCACTCCTGACCGCCGACAATGAAATTGCTACCGAAGTACGAAACGTGTTTGGCTATATTGAAAACCCTTACCGCCCAGTTAAATTTAGCCATCTCATTGTGTCGCCAAGAAACTCTCGTATTCAGCTTTATCGATTAATCGACAGTGAAATCGCCAATGTGAAACTTGGCAAAAAAGCCGCAATCACTTTAAAGTTAAATAACTTAGTGGATAAAGGGTTAATCAATAAACTGTATGGCGCAAGCAGCGCGGGCGTACAAATTAAGATGATCGTCCGGGGCATGTGTTCGCTGGTTCCGGGAATTGAGGGCGTGAGTGACAATATCAAAATCATCAGCATCGTTGATCGCTTTTTGGAACACCCTCGTGTCATTATTACGCACAATGATGGCAACCCGCTGGTGTATATCTCCTCTGCCGACTGGATGACGCGCAATATCGATCATCGTATCGAAGTAACGACACCAATTCGTGACCCACGTTTGAAACAGCGTATGATTGACATTATGAATTTACAATTTACCGATACAGTGAAAGCGCGCTGGATAGACAAAGAGATGAGCAATAATTATGTAGAACGTGGTAACCGTAAAAAAGTGCGTTCACAATTTGCCATCTACGACTATCTTAAGAATGTAGAAAGACAGACCAGAAAGAGCAAAGAACCCTTACATGACAATCAACCCAACTAATACTATTCGCGATATTGCGGCCATCGATTTAGGCTCTAACAGCTTTCATATGGTGGTGGCCAAAGTCGTCGATCAAGATCTGCAACTGGTGAGCCGCCATAAGCAACGTGTACGCTTGGCGGCTGGGTTAGATGAACAAAAAAATTTGGATGCCGATGCCATAGAGCGAGGGCTTGAATGCTTAGCGATGTTTGCCGAGCGGTTGCAAGGTTTCGAACCTGAAAACGTGCGCATCGCGGCCACGCATACGCTGCGTCAAGCCAATAATGCTCATACATTCTTACAACGAGCCAAACAGGTACTGCCTTTCCCTATTGAAATCATTCCCGGAGCTGAGGAAGCACGCTTAATTTATTTAGGCGTGGCACATACTCAACCTCAAGCAGCGTCTATGTTGGTGGTGGATATCGGTGGCGGCAGTACCGAGATGGTGATTGGCCAAGGGTTTGATCCAGACCTAATCAACAGCAAGCAAATGGGATGCGTCAGCTATACCGACCGTTACTTCGCTGATGGTAGGCTTTCAAGCAGAAACTTCGCTCATGCGATATTAGCCGCCGAGCAAAAAATCGAATCTATTGCGGCGAAATATCGCAAAAAAGGGTGGGAAGTCGCCTTCGGCTCGTCAGGAACCATCAAAGCCATTCACGAAGTACTGATTGGTTTGGGCTTTGATGATGGCATCATCACGCTTGAGCGAGTCAATAAACTCATTGAAAAACTCTGTGAATGGCAAAGTATTGATGAGATCGAACTCAGCGCGTTGACTGACGATAGAAAACCCGTTTTTGCTGCGGGAGTTGCCATTTTAAGCGCGGTTTTAAAATCGCTGCGTGTGAAAGAGATGCATTTTTCTGATGGTGCATTACGAGAAGGCTTGCTTTATGAGATGGAAGATCGCTTCAAGTATTCCGATATCCGTTTACGCACCACTGAAAACCTCGCGATGAAACATCTAGTTGACTTAGAGCATGCCGCTAAAGTCAAAGGCCATGCAAAAGAGTTTCTACAGAATGTGACCCCAGAGCTAGGATTGAAAAAAGGCAGCGAACTGTTTGATCTTTTGGAATGGGGAGCGTTATTGCATGAGGTGGGATTGAGCATCAACTTACAAGGCTTTCACCGACACTCTGCTTATATTCTGCGTCACACCAACATGCCCGGTTTTAACAGCGAGCAACAGCAAGTGCTGTCGACCTTAGCACGCTTTCAACGCAAATCCCTCAAGCTGCAAGAAATGAATGATTTTACGCTGTTTAAGAAAAAGCACATCATTGGCCTCATCCGCGTGTTGCGTTTAGCGATTGTTGTCAATAGCCAACGTAATGATGATCCTCTTCCTGAGTTAACGCTCAGTGCAAAAGATGATGAGTGGAAACTAGAATGTGAAGACGCCAATTGGTTAGAAAATAATAAATTATTACATGCGGATCTGATGTGCGAACAACAGTATTGGCGAAGTGTCGGTTGGCAGCTCAATGTTTAATTTGAATTGGGTTTGATTAAAAAAATAGCGAGCGAACAGCTCGTTATTTTATGCCCACTTTGGCTAGTTCTTGCAAAGCAAACTCGGCACTGACAGGCACATAACCATCTTTCCCAACGATCGCTTGTCCTTGCTTAGAAAAAATGAAACGGATAAATTCTCGCTGCATGGGTGGCAGATCCTGATTAGGATGTTTATTCACATACACATACAAATAGCGAGATAACGGATAAGCACCTGATAGAATATTTTCATAACTTGCGGCAATAAACTGATCGCCTTGTTTGGCTATCGGAATCAATTTCACACCAGAAACCTGATAACCAACACCAGAATAACCGATAGTGTTGATCGACGAAGCAACCGATTGTACAACCGATGCCGATCCCGGCTGCTCGTTTACTCCCTTTTTGAAATCGCCACCACACAGTGCATTTTGTTTGAAATAGCCATAAGTTCCCGACACCGAATTTCGGCCAAACAGTTGAATTCCTCGCTTAGCCCAATCCTCATCAACGCCCAATTGCGCCCAAGTATTGATCGGTTGTGTTGCACCGCAGCGCAACGTGGATGAGAAAATACTGTCTAATTGAGTAAAATTAAGCCCTTTGATTGAATTATCTCGATGTACAAAAATACCAATGGCATCTATCGCAACCCGCAATGCCGTCGGCTTATAACCGTGTGCGCGTTCAAATGCTTCAATCTCACGACCACGCATCGGTCGACTCATTGGGCCAAATTGCGCCGTTCCTTCAGTTAAAGCAGGAGGAGCAGTGGAAGAACCTGAGGCTTGAACTTGAGCATTGATATTGGGGTAGATCGTCTTAAACTCTTCAACCCAGAGCGTCGTCATTCCTGCCAGGGTGTCTGACCCCACTGAAAGTAAACTACCAGCAACACCGTTAGTTTTTGAGTAATCCACGAGCGGCTGAGCGATCACGGCGTTCGTGGTAACCAGCAAGTAAAAATAGAGAAAGGCTGTAAATATGCGATGTATCATGACAGCACAACCAAACGTTTAGGCAAAATAAAAGAGAATTTGCTGCCAACACCCACTTCACTGTGAATCTGCAAATGCGTGTCATGATGTGACAATGCATGCTTAACAATCGCGAGCCCAAGCCCACTTCCTCCAGTATCTCGCGAACGTGCTTTATCTACACGATAAAAACGTTCCGTTAAACGATGTAAATGCTGTGGCTCAATCCCTTCCCCTTTATCCACCACGTCTAAACAAGCACCTTGCGCGTTTTGATACCAACGCACATTAATTTCCGCTCCCGGAGGCGTATATTTGACGGCGTTATAAACAAGGTTTGATATAGCACTGCGCAGTTGATCTTCATCGGCCAATACTTTAAGTCGCTTATCGACATCAAAATGCAGTCGGTGATGATGATCGCCACTTAAACTGATCGCTTCTTTTTCAAGTACTTCCAACATAGCCGGAACATCAACCACTTCATCCAACTCATGCATAGGCGCCGCTTCAATTTTTGACAACGTCAGCAGTTGATTGACTAAACTGTTCATACGGTTTAACTGCTCAGTCATCACTCCATGTGCCTTAGGCCACATAGGCCCTACCAGCATGTCAGGGTCTTCTGTCATTTCAAGATACCCTTGCAACACCGTCATCGGCGTTCTCAGTTCATGAGAAACGTTAGCAAAGAAATTTCGGCGCATGCCTTCTAACTGTTTCAATTGAGTGACATCACGCACAACCATCAAATGCTCACCTTCTGTGTAAGGCACAATACGCAGCTCTAACATGCGCTCAACATTAAGTGGAGAGCGCATTTCAAGTGGTTCTGTGAAATCATCTTTTTGCAGATATTTGATAAAATCAGGGGCACGCAATAAATTTGAGATAGGTTGACCTGCATCATCTGGCCAGCGAAAACCGAGCAGGTGTTGTGCAAGTCGGTTACACCAAACAATGTTCCCTTCGTCACGGAACACCACCACCGCATCGGGTAGCGATTCAGCCCCGTTACGAAAGCGGCGGATCAAATTGGTCAGTTCTTTGCGTTTTTTACGTTGGCGTTGCTGTAAACGATAAATCCCATTAAACAGGTATTCCCAATTTCCAGTCCCGGAAGGCGGCGTTAAACGTTTTTCATCCCACAACCAAGCCGACAAGCGCATTTGGTTATGCAAATGCCAAATCAGTTGCAACGCCGTAGCCGCTAGCAGCAGCCAAGCCATATGGCCAAAGATCCAGCCAACGATAATCCAAGGAGAGTAAAAAAAAGCCAGCTCCCAAGCCAGCCTTTTCCACGTTAAACGTTCAACCATTTCGTACCTTAATTAATCCTTTATGTTCTGGATGAAAAGCGATAACCGGCACCACGTACTGTTTGAATTAATTTATCGTGGCCAGCCTCTTCTAACGCTTTTCTCAGACGGCGTATATGAACATCGACAGTGCGGTCTTCAACATAAACGTTGGTACCCCACACATTGTTCAATAACTGCTCACGGCTATAGACGCGTTCTTGGTGCGTCATAAAGAAGTGTAGCATTTTGAATTCCGTCGGCCCCATCTCTAAGGCATTATCATTAGCCGTTACTCGATGAGAGACAGGATCTAACTTCAATCCTTGCACGTCGATCACATCTTCCAGTGCTGTCGGTGTGACGCGTCGGATAACCGCTTTCAAACGAGCTACTAACTCTTTAGGCGAAAAAGGTTTGGTTATGTAATCATCCGCACCCACTTCAAGGCCACGAACTTTATCTTCTTCTTCACCACGGGCGGTTAACATCACAACAGGAATGTTACGTGTTAATTCTTCACGCTTCATATGCTTAATAAAGTTGATACCACTCCCGCCGGGCAACATCCAATCTAATAACACAAGATCGGGAAAGGGTTCAGCCAGTTTACTCACCGCCGTGTCGTAATCTTCCGCTTCAACAGCTTGATAACCTTTTTGCTCAAGCACGAAACACAACATTTCGCGAATGGGTGCTTCGTCTTCAACAACCAGAATCCTTCTAGACATTTGAATAACCTTTCTATGTAATCAACGCTATGCATTATGGGAAACAATTATGACACTTTTGTGACCTTTGCAAACAATTTTTCATATAAGTTTCTTATCAAGTTCATGATTATATTTTGAAATTGATTTAAGACTTTAGCTTTCAAATCCCCTATCATGTTGCGTCTTCTAATTAAGTAAGAGAAAGAATATGTGGTTTAAAAACTGTATGGTTTATCGTGTTAATCGCGATGTAGAATTCAACGCCGATCAGCTCGAAAAACAACTGGCCGAATTTCGTTTTACGCCATGCGGCAGCCAAGATAAGCAAAAATTTGGTTGGGTTAACGCAATGGGTAAACACGGCGACATGATGACCCACGTTTCTGAAGACCGTATTCTGATCTGCGCGAAAAAAGAAGAAAAGATGTTACCTGCTTCGGTCATTAAAGATTCTTTGAATGCCAAAGTTGAAGCGATGGAAGTGGAAGAAGGGCGACCTCTCAAGAAAAAGGAGAAGGAAAGCCTCAAGGAAGATATTGTCATCGATCTCCTACCTAGAGCATTTAGCCGCAGCAATCTCACCTTTGTGCTTATCCTACCCAAGCAAGGCTTCATTTTAGTCGATGCCGCAAGCTACAAAAAAGCTGAAGACGTTTTGGCGCTGCTACGCAAAACCATGGGTAGCCTACCCGTAGTACCTGCGATCCCAGAACAAGCGGTAGAAACAACACTTACTCAGTGGGTTAAAAGTGGCGAACTACCACAAGGGTTTAGCTTGTTGGATGAAGCTGAATTAAAGTCGTTATTAGAAGATGGCGCAGTGATCCGTTGTAAGAAACAAGAACTGACAAGCGATGAGATCTTAAGCCATATTGAAGCCAATAAAGTCGTCACTAAACTGGCATTGAACTGGCAAGATCGCCTGAGCTTTATTCTGGCTGAAGATTGTAGCATTAAGCGTTTGGCATTTAGCGATGAGCTCAAAGAACAAAATGAAGATATTCCACGAGAAGAGCAAGCGGCTCGCTTTGATGCCGATTTCTCATTAATGTGTGGTGAAATGTCGGCATTTTTGCCTAACTTATTTGACGTTCTCGGCGGCCTTCCTCACCCGAACGCTTAACAAAAGCATCATGCAAAAGCCCAATACCCTTAAAAGTGTTGGGCTTTTTTGTATCGCTTACGATCCCTACTAGGCATAAGGTTATTTTTAACGTAAAATTTGCGCCCCTCCAATACCATCAGGTGGTATTGGCCTGACTTGAGATCAGATTAGAGAAAAACAATGAGCACACACACCCCTTTTGTCCCCGAGCTACTATCACCGGCGGGCAGTCTAAAAAACATGCGTTATGCGTTTGCTTACGGTGCAGATGCCGTTTATGCCGGCCAACCTCGTTATAGCCTTCGTGTACGCAACAACGAATTTAACCATGAAAACCTGCAAATCGGTATCGATGAAGCACATGCTTTGGGTAAAAAATTGTACGTGGTTTGTAATATTCAACCCCACAACTCAAAACTTAAGACATTCATCCGAGATCTAAAGCCTGTGGTTGAAATGGGACCAGATGCGCTCATTATGTCTGACCCTGGGCTTATCATGATGGTTCGTGAAGCATTTCCTGAAATGCCTATTCACCTTTCAGTTCAAGCCAATGCTGTTAACTGGGCAACAGTTAAGTTCTGGGCATCACAAGGCGTTGAACGAGTGATTCTATCACGCGAACTTTCGTTGGAAGAAATTGAAGAAATTCGTGAGCAATGTCCAACGACCGAACTCGAAATTTTTGTTCATGGCGCATTATGCATGGCTTATTCAGGTCGCTGTCTATTGTCTGGCTACATTAATAAACGTGATCCAAACCAAGGAACATGCACCAATGCATGTCGTTGGGAATACAAAGTTGAATCAGCCAAAGAAGACGAAACAGGTCAAATTGTCGAGAAATTTGATCCAGTAGCAGTTCAAACTATCGAGATACAAGAAGAGCGCCCTGATAATACACTTGGTTTAGGCAAACCGATTGATGATGTGGTTTTGCTTTCAGAAAGCCATCGTCCAGAAGAGAAGATGGCCGCTTTTGAAGACGAACATGGCACCTACATTATGAACTCAAAAGATCTACGAGCCGTACAGCATGTAGAACGATTGACGAAAATGGGCGTGCATTCATTAAAAATAGAAGGCCGTACTAAATCTTTCTATTATTGCGCTCGTACAGCTCAAGTGTACCGCAAAGCAATTGATGACGCAGTTTCAGGTAAACCATTTGACGAAAGCCTGATGGGCACGTTAGAAAGCCTTGCACACCGTGGCTATACCGAAGGTTTCTTGCGACGCCATACACACGATACTTATCAAAACTACGACTATGGCTATTCAGTCTCAGATTCACAGCAATTTGTTGGCGAATTTACGGGTAAACGTCGTGGTGAAATGGCTGAAGTTGAAGTTAAAAACAAGTTTATCTTAGGTGATAGTTTAGAGCTGAT
>NZ_CAWNHY010000277.1:0-54101 GCF_963874335.1 Vibrio sp. V10_P2A27P122
ACTTAATATTATGTGTAGAATCCGCCGACATCATTAATGATGTACATTTAATGAACAACACAGGAACTTGGCTTTATACCGATTGGTCAGATACCAGTAGGTCGGCTTGCACGGATTGCTTTTACTACGACACGTACTTAAGAGCAAAAATTCTATGAAAACTGTTATTTGTAACTCACTTCAAAGCTTTTGGGATATGGCTGATAACCAATTCCTTGAAGGCCAACATGTGCATTGCGTATTTCCCGTTAACGACAAGCTACGAGTCTTTATACTCAGCTCGCAAGATCGTTATAAAATCAGAAACATCTCTTTTACTCATGCTTTCGCATAGCAACACACCAAATCATTAATTGAGCTTCCCCCAAACAACGGAATGAATTCAACATACCCTGTAAACTTCAAACTGTGTGGGGACTGCTCAAACTCGTTTATTCCAGTTGCTGATTTACACTAGTCTCTTGTCTAATCTCGTAACTAAGCCGCTGGCTCGCTGCGTTTTTATCTTGAGCCCTCGTTTCATCGTTCCCATGTCAGCAAAAAGCATCAACTGCTTCTTGGCGCGCGTAATACCAGTATAGATAAGCTCTCTGGTCAATATCGGGCTAAAATCAGGCGGTAAAATCATCAGTGTTAGATCAAACTCACTGCCTTGTGATTTATGGATGGTCATCGCATAGGCTGTTTCGTGCTCTGGTACGCGGCTTGGTAAAATAGCTTTCACACTACCATCTGGCAGCTCAAAATACACTTTCAAACGCGGTTCTTGCTCGCTCGTATCAAGCATGCATATGCCGATATCACCATTATACAAACCCAGCCCATGATCGTTACGCGCCACCATCACGGGTCGGCCGTGATACCAAATCTCATCTTGAGTCTTGATCAACTTACGTGCGACCAGCGCACGTTCAATACGTTGATTCAAACCACTTACCCCAAAATCCCCTTCACGAATAGCACAAAGCAAACGGCATTGATTAAAGCAATCCAATACGGCTTTGGCTTTTTGGGCTTGAGTTTCCAAAGCGTCAGCACCAGAACTCTCGATGCGCGTGAGATAACGACCATACTCCTTGACTAAGGTTTTCAGCATTAGGTTATAGCTTTCACTACTGAGTGAGTGGTGCGTAATATCAGCATAATTACGTTTTAATACCTCATCCACCATAGCCACTTGCCCAGCATTAATCGCTTTCGCTAATTGACCAATGCCTGATCGGACATCAAAGCGGTAGCTTTTTTGCAGCATGCATAAGCTGTCTGAAATCGGGGTTGTGTTAGGGTGTGAATGAGCAATCAGTGTTTGATAGCCTGTTAACTTAGCTAGGTACTCGCTGTGCGCTCGGCTGTAGCCTAAGGTTAAAAATGAACAAATGTCCCCCAGCACAGCGCCCGCTTCGACTGACGCGAGTTGGTCTTTATCACCTAATAAAATCAAGCGTGCGTGTTTGGGTAATGCCTCGATTAACTTGACCATCATCGGTAAATCGACCATCGATGCTTCATCAACCACCAATATATCTAAATGCAGCGGGTTACGCTGATGGTGACGAAACTCAACACTATTAGGTATGACGCCCAATAAACGGTGAAGTGTGCTCGACTCGGTGGGAATCGCCTCTTTCAACGCCGGCTCAACCGCCAGTTCAGCCACCGCTTTACCGATCGATTCCGTTAAACGTGCCGCAGCTTTACCCGTTGGTGCGACCAATTTAATGGTGGGCGTCTCACCTTGCTGTTGGGCTTGGGTAATCAAAGCGGCTAGTAATTTGGTAACCGTGGTGGTTTTACCGGTTCCCGGCCCGCCAGAAATCACGGCAAAGCGGCGTGTCAGTGCCACTGCCGCTGCGACTTTTTGCCAGTTGATGCAAACGCTTTGCGGGATCAGCGTCTCTAATGCTTCGAGTTCTTTCGCCGTACGTGCTTGGCTAATGACTTGATCAATCTCATTCCAATCAAGTTCATCGGCGTTGACCACATCCAGAAAATCACACACTTGTTGCTGGCGTGCTGATGCATTGGCTGTCTCTGGAAATTGGCGAAGCGCATGGAGCAGAAAGTGGTATTGACGCGCAAACAGCGTATCAAGCAGCAACTTTAGCTTTTGGACATCAGTAGGCTTTAGGCTCATAGGTGTCCCAAAGCTGATTAAACGCTGTGCTAAGGTAACTTCATAATGCCAATAACGGTGTAGGTATAAACGTTGCCCATCAAACATTAAAGGCACCGCTTCCCCTTGTTGTCCGACTAAGTCGGAACGGTTGAGTAGCCAAGGCCAATCAATCGCCAATAGGTGCTGATTGACCGCCAATGCAGCCTCACCAAACAAGCCTAACTTAGCCGTGAGATCAACACCCTGCGCCGTTGAAGCATCCACTAAAGGTAAGCAGATATGTCCCTTGGCCAATTCAGCACTGACCACCGCGGCAATAAATCCGAGCGCTTGGCTATGTTCAGCGCCAAGTTGCTGCTGGCTTTTTTGTTCGATAAAACGCGCGAATTGGTAATCTAACTGACGCATAGCGCCTTTTTCCGCTAACTGCTTAAGCGTTGTCATTAGCGTACTGCTCATAAATCTAACTCCATTTGCCCTGCATCGGTCGCGCGAGTATCTACGGTTTCTCCATCAATCAATCTGTCCATCTCATCAAGCAGTTCAAAGCTCGGTTTGGTTGAGAAAATCCCGTGCTCAGACTCGCCATCCATGCCGCGCAAAAAGAGATAATAGACTCCGCCAAAATGGCGATGGTAGTCATAGTTTGCTAGACGGCTGCGTAAGAATCGATGCAGCGCCAATGCGTAGAGTTGATATTGTAAATCATAGCGATGCTCTGCCATCGCCGCTTTCAAACGCTCGCCATGATAGGCGCTCACATCATCCCCCAAATGATTCGACTTCCAGTCCAGCACGTAGTACTTTCCTTGATGCTCAAACAGCAAATCAATAAAGCCCTTCAGCATGCCTTGCACAGTGTAAAAACCAAGATCTCCAGCTTTGGCCGACAGTGGATCATGGCGTTGAATGACACGGTTCAATGCAGGAGCGCTCAGTACTTCTATCGGTAATAGAAATTCCATTTCAACCAAGCGCTGAGTGGCGGTTTTTTGGTTCAAACGCAACGTTTTGCCATCTAAAGGTGTCTGTAACACGGTATCGACCAGCGTTTGTAACACTGGTAACCATTCAATATCGATTTGTTCTCGCACCAGTAAATCCAGTATCACTTTTTGGTTAGCATCGCTGCTAGCAGGCTCAGTAAACTCTACCTCTTCAAAGAGAGAGTGCAAAAAAGTACCGGGCGTTGCACCGCGTGGAAAAGTGAAAATGGAACGTTCTGGCTCAACCAGTAAAGCTTCAGCTTGCTCATCAGCAGAGTCGATATCAAAGCCTGAGACTTCTAAACTCGCGTCGTGGCTAGTGTGTTTCACACCTTGTTTTACCAACCCAGAATAGCTGGTCATTCGCCAAAAACGGTCAATCTGCGCTTGCAGTGTTTTGGCACTCAATACCGGCGTCTCGACGCTCAACGCTTTAAACGGCTCTGGTTGCTCGGCTGGTGGCTCAGAAACACGAATGTATTGATTAGATTGAGCGTGCAACGCAGCGTTAAGATCAGCAATGCCTGCGGCTTGACCATTTTGCAGCAGATAGCCAATGGCACTTAAATGCACACCGGTTGGCTCTTTGGTGGAGCGGCCATTACGCAGCGGCGCAATGCCGATAAAACAGCCATACACAGCACGAGTCAGCGCTACATAAATCAAGCGCAGATCTTCCGCAAGCCGCTCTTTATCTGCTTGCTTGAGAGAAGCTTCACTGGCGGTAATATCCAGTACAGTTTCCTCATTCACGGCATCATGATATTTGCCTTCACTTGCCTCACGATAGCTGACCACAAACGGCAGAAACACTAAGTCGTATTCCAAACCTTTCGATTTGTGAATAGTGACGATCTGCACTAGGTTGCGTTCGGATTCCAAACGTTGAATTTGATCATCACGGCCCCCTAGGCCATGCTCGGCGTCACTGATAGCTTGTGCCAGCCAACGCAGTAAACCGTGATCGCTATCAATCTCTTGTCGCGCTTGCTGTAGTAGCTCACCGATGTGCATAAAATCGGTCAGTGAGCGCTCACCTTGCGGCTCTTCCAACCAACGTTCAGCGACGTGACGTTTACTCATCACACTGCGCAACATAGGAAGCACGCCGCGCTCAAGCCACAATTGGCGATATTGTTTAAATTCGTTAACCGCGTTTTCCCATACCGATTCGTCGTTGTTTAAATCATCCAAGCTGGCAGCATCTAACGCGAAAAGTGGTGAGGCCAAACAGGCCCGCAAGGCGCGATCATGTTCAGGAGTCAGTACCGCTTGCAATAGACGCTGTACATCTTGTGCTACCTCGCTGCTAAAAACACTATCGCGGTTCGAGAGATAAACACTGGCAATGCCTTGCGTGGCGAGCGCCTCTTTCACCATACGACCTTCATTCCCCGTCCGCACTAAGACCGCGATGTCACCTGCTTGCACGCTCTTTTGCCCTTTAGCAGTATCAAAGTACGCTTGTTGATGCTGCGCGGCGCACAAAATTGTCTGAATTTGGCTAGCGCACGCTTTGGCCATGCATTGCAGGTATTCGCCTTTTGGCAACGGGCTGTCTTGCGTTTCTTGCAGCCAATAGGTGAGCGCTGGTTGCACGGTTCCGTTAAGCCACCATTGACGCTGCTGCGCATTTGGACTGGCTTCAACGGGTAAAAAGGGAATGTCTTGGTCGTAGATAAAAGCACTATCAGGCGTACTAAAAATCTGATTGACGGCATTGACCATATTCGCGCTAGAACGCCAGTTGGTCCCCAAGGTGTAGTGTGCGCTCACCTGTTTACGCGCTTTGATGTAGGTAAAAATGTCTGCACCACGAAACGCGTAAATCGCTTGTTTGGGGTCGCCAATCATAAACAAACCGCATTCAGCCTTAGGCAGATAAATACGGCTAAAAATACTGTATTGCAGTGGATCGGTATCTTGGAATTCATCGATCATCGCAACGGGGTAAAGGCTGCGAATCCGCTCAGTCAGTATGCCCAGCTCATCATTATCTATCGCGGCAGAAAGCTGAGTGAGCAAATCATCAAACGATAACCACTGCTTTTGTGCTTTCGCTTTGGCAAGCATGGCTCGGCAATGAGTAATAGCGTGCGCCAGCAGCGGCGCTTCTAAGCTGATGGGTTGTTGCAAAAAGAGCTCAATGGTCGTGAACAGCGCATGTTGCGGGGGCTGACCTTTTTTCGACTTAGCCTCCAACGCGCTTTGTGCAAACTCTTGTAATTCACTCGGTAGGTTCAATTCATGCTGCGGGTTGCTCGCCCACAACGCTAACCCTTCTAGCCGTTTCAGTAACGCTTTCTTGGTTGCTGCATGCAAATCTGAAGCTTCAATACACGGCGGTAAATCATCGCATGAATCAAGCCACTGCTTTTTTAACGACTCTATGCGTGACAAGCACGATTGATAAAGCGCGCTTAAATCGCCACTCATCGCTTCAACAGAGAGCGTTAGCGCCGAGCCAGTTAAATAGCCACTGATTTTTTCAAGCAGCGCCGCTGGTGATGACCATAAACGGCGCACCTCCGCAGCAAGCTGAATCGACAACGGATAGAACTGACGACGCCAATAATCCGCGACCACTTGCGCTTTTAGATGGCTTTCATCGGTCACAAATTCGTTATTAAAACGGCTGCCCGATTCAAACGCATTTTGGGTGAGCATACGCTGGCAAAAGCCGTGAATGGTATAGACTGCCGCTTCATCCATCTGCCGTTCCGCTTGCAGTAATATTTGCGCCGCTTGCTTGTGATGACTGGTTTGCTCAAGTAGCGGTTTGATAACAGGGTCATCACTGAAACCGCGCGAAAAAGCGATACGCGCCTCATGAATGCGCCGCCGAATACGGTCGCGAAGCTCAGCAGTGGCAGCTTCAGTAAAGGTAACCACTAGAATTTGATCGACCGTCAGTGGCACTTGATGACGTGACTTTGCATCACCATGCCCAAGTAACAGGCGCAAATACAAACCTGCAATGGTGAAGGTTTTACCTGTGCCCGCCGACGCTTCGATAAGCCTTGCACCGTGCAGCGGGAACGTAAGGGTATTTAATGGTGTTGTGACCGTAGCCGGGGTCATACTCATAAACAGTTAGCCTTTGAATACGCAAGCGAATGTGATCGCGCTTGAATAATGGTATGAATAATCAAAATAAGTTTATAAATTAAGACGTTGTGAGATCTTTCTCACGGTTCGCCAAACGGGCAGCCTTTACTATCCGCGCCACGTGTTTCGTAAATCTCACGATGATGCGAACCAACCAAATCATGGTCCCTCTGACCTGTGGCCGTACAGAAAACGCCCTACACAATAATGATTGACTGGCGGCCACTCTACTTTCCAAGCAGTTATCCATCGCTAAACATCCTGCGCCACTTGCACCCACAGTCGTGGCCCTTGCATCACCAACGTGGCCAATAAACGCACCTGCTCAGCTAAGGCTTCATTCCACAGTGGCCAGATCCGCGCGATGTAAACATTGCTTCCTTCACCGTGGCTCATGTAACTTTCATTAAAGCTATCGGCCATTTTCTTGAGCGATTTATCGCGATCATCAACCCATTGACCACGGCTGAAGCCAGCTTCCACACAGGCTAACGCGGTTTTTGGAAAGTAAGCGAGCGGCGCTGTCATACCTTGATAAAACAAACCCACCAGTTCTGCGAGCAACGCTTTGGCTTGTTCGGTATCGGGCATGGGCGGATAAATAAAATGCTGCACACCTTCTTTACGATCGTAGCCCATCAAATGAGTAGGTTGACTTTCGCCCATCGCCGCTAGTGAGAGATGATCAATCCACGCGGCTAAATAGTCCTGCGCGCGAATCGAACCACTGCGGTAGCGCACTAAACCGGATTGATAGCGCTTAGTCAGCCACCCCGTCAGTTGTACGTTTTTGCCTTCACCAAACAATTCAAATCGCAGATCGATCTCTTGGTCATCAAGTGGCGAATGGCATAAGAAAGCGATTCTTTGCGCCAATTCTTGTGCTTGCACGCGATTAGTTTCAAATTCCAAGGATCCAAAAGCACCAATCGGTAACCTTCCTTGCGCGCGCTGCTGGTCGATGAATCTCTCAAGGGCATGCGGTGAATTGGGTTGTTCAAGCAGCAACTCTAGCAGTTCATCGCGTAGCTGGTAGCTCTCCAAGCCATTTAATGCAAAGGGTTCATCATCTTCCATTACTGGTAACGGAGGCTCAAACGTCACTTTAAGGCGACGGTTAAAGAAATATTGCACAGGCAAACGCCAAAACCGTTGCAGCTCAACCAGATCTAAACTGACAGGAAAGCTCGCCCCTTGTAAATAATCGCTCAGGGCGAGATTAAACTCACCACTGGCTCGCCCTTGCCGACTGGCGGCAGGTAGCCACTCTTTGGCATAGCTACCAGTTTTACTCAAAAAAGCATTAGGGCTAAAAGGCACCATGGCGTGAGTGGTCGTTAAAGCACAGGCTAAATTTTTGGCCGATTGATCACTGCCAAGCGCTTCATCCCCGACCAAACAGTAGTTTTGTTGGCAATACTCTAAAAGCTCAGAGACCAACACTGAAGGAACGCGTTCGGTATTATCTTGAATTGAGCGTCCGACGTAGCTGATGTACAAGGTTTGCTGCGCCGAGAGCATCGCTTCTAAGAACAAATAGCGGTCATCGTCACGCCGCGAGCGATCGCCAGCGCGGGTGCGACCGTTCATCAAATCAAACCCTTCGGCTGGCATAGTGCGCGGATAAACGCCATCGTTCATTCCTAGTAAACAAACGGTTTTAAAAGGGATGGAACGCATTGGCATTAAAGTACAGAAATTGACTTGTCCCGCCAGAAAACGCTGGCTGATGCGCGTACCTGACAATTTGTTTTGCAAATATTGAGTAATAATACTTGGCGCAAGTGCTTGCTCATAACCGGCCTCGGCCAGTTGATCTTTTAACTGCGACAAGGTGTCGCGAATCGACTTGAGTGCGAGCTCCCCTTCCAGCTCAACCTTGAAAAAAGCGCCAAGCATCTCACCGAGCAAGCGACGCCACTCGTCCACGCTTTGGGTTTGTGCTAACTGCTCGCGGTAATGGCTCACTTGCTGAATAAAGTGCGCTAATTTACCCGCCAATTCAGCGTTCATGCCTTGCACTTCATTATAAGGCGCGAGCGTCACTTCGCCTTGCGTAAATAAACCCGCTGAGGCAGGCATGGCATAACCAAGTAACATGCGCTCAATCCCGAATTGCCAAGTATTTTGCTCGGTCTGCGGCAACTCAAATTGTTGCGCGGTGCTAGCATTAAGCCCCCAGCGAATGCCTGACTCTTCTACCCACAATTTGGCTTGCGCAAAGTCTTGCTCATTAAGCTCAAACTTTGCCATCATCGCAGGAGTTTCAAGCAGCTCTAATAACTCTGATGCTAGGCAGCGAGAATCGGGCAAATGCACTAATTGCATAAATGCCGCTAAGATCGGGCTCTCTTGATCTGCCGTACGGTCTGAAATGGAGTAAGGAATAAAGCGCTCACCCGGCGCGTTACCAAATACTGCCGCAATGGCTGGGCTGTAGGCATTGATGTCCGCCACCATCACAATAATATCGCGCGGTTTCAGTTCAGGGTCAGCATCAAACATTGCCAACAATTGATCGTGCAACACTTCCACTTCTCGCATCGGGCTATGGCAAGCATGAAGAGTGAGCGATGGATCATCCAAAGCAATCACTTGTTTGTGGTCGCTACTGTCCAGTTGACTATCATCTCGATGCTCTTGCAAATGTAAAATGTCGGCCTGCAACTGATGCAATAAGTTATCGCGTGGCAGATCAATAAAAAATTCGTGCTCTTCATTTTCCGTTTGGGAGAGTAAAAAAAGATTATCGCGCCCAAGTTTTCCCATCGAGGCTAATAACTCATTGCCAACCGCAGCTTCGGTATGCAATTCATCCACGAGGTTAGCTTCAATGTCACCTTTAAGCGGCGAGCGTTGCCCTTCAAACTGAATCTCATCACCTTGTAAGGCGAACGTTTTACGTTGCTGACTGTGCAGTCTGGCGAGCGTTTTTCTATCTCGAAGATCGCCCCAATAATGCTGACAAGGGTTGGTAAACATCAAGTGAACATCAATCTGATCGCCCAACGCTTTGAGTGCATCCATATAACGAGGCGGCAGTGACGAAATACCGAAAATAAACAAACGTTTAGGCAGTTTGGTTAAATCAACCGAGCCACGCGCAAGCTGATCAATAAAGCTTTGATAGAGATTGGCACGATGGTAGTGCGACTGGCCTTGATCTAGCGTGTATTGATATAAGGCTTGCCATAATATCGGCTGCCATGGGTGCTCATCACCAATCTCGCTCACGTCATCGCCCGACTCCCACTTGGCAATCCAGTCGGGGCGGTAGACTAAATAACCATCAAAAATATCGGCAATTTTCTCGGCCAACTGATAGAGCTTGGAATGGTCATCATCCTGTTCAAGATAACGCTGCAAAGGGGCAAAGGGGTCGAGCGTGAGCAAGGTTGGCAACAGATGCATCAGTTTCCACGTCATCGCTTCTTTGTTAAAAGCGCTGCGCTTAGGCACATCAGGTAGCACTTTAGTGAACATGTCCCAGATAAAGGTCGCCGGTAGAGGAAACTCAAGGTTCGCCGCCACACCGAGCTCTTTCGCTAAGGCCATTTTGAGCCATTGCGACATCCCCGGGCTTTGCACCAAGATCTGCTCTTTCTCAAAGGGGTTGGCTAACGGTGCACTTTTGATCAAATGCACGAGTAGGATCTTTAAGGTATCGACTTTATTGGAATGGTAGACAGTAAACAAAATGCACTCACGCTTTTCTTGTCACAATAAGGACTGAGATTAGCATAAGTGCATTCTATACTTGAGAATTTTATGTTTTGAATTGCCTAAACTGCAGGCTATTTCATTTCACAGTTCAATGCGTGTTCATCTTGCTCTTCTAGCTCATTCATGCTGCTGAGTAGCACGCGATGAGGTTGATAGAAATTTAAGTAACGAATAGCAACATAACCCACCACAATAGTTGCCACAATCAACTCTAACCCAGCTAACCAATGCACTTGCTGTACATACTCAGCACTCACCCCAACGGTTTCCATCCAATGTGTGAGTTTAAATAGCGCCGTTGCACCAATCACCATTGGGAAGGTAAACGCTGCGTAGCCTGGGCTAAAAGGCAAGCGTAATAATTTAAAGAAAGCTAAGTAGATAATCGTTGTCATTAACACGGCAATACCAAATAAAATGCCGATAATCACTGGCGATGGGTTAGCCGTGACAGTTAAGTAACCAGCCAATGAGAGGCTCGCTGGCGCCGCCAAAATAGCCATAGTTGGTTTTGCTGCATCTGGAACTTCATGTGTGAACATGAAACGGTAAATCATCATCGGCAGCATCACCGCATAAGCGACTAAACCGAACATCATGGTTGCATTTGCGATTGGTGCAAGTGCTGGGTTTCCAGAAAATGCCACATCGGCCACAATAATACCCACAGGTGGAACGAACCAACTTGGCACCATGTGGTGAAGTTCAAAAGACTGCGCGCGATGGTACAAAAAACTGACCAAGAAGATGATGTGTAAACCCACAGCAAATAGCCATAACGCATCACCAGCCATTGGGTAAAAATGGCCTAATGAATTGGAAACCACCATTGTGCCCATCGCAAAAGTAGGCACAACACTGCCCACAACCGGATGAGCGAGATCTTGGCGTAATAAGTGACCATGAAAGAGAAATTTAAACGCAAGAACCACCAGCAACACGCTGGCAATAACGGCCCCACTTAATTGTCCATAACCTTGTAATGGTGCAAAGTTTTCCCAACTCCAACCCAAGCTTGCGATGCCTAGAGCTAAACCCGCCATAGGGGTTGGCGCACCCATAACTTTCGCTTTTGCTGCTCGAATCATATTGACCTCTCATCAGAACTAACAAAGTAGTTGTTCAATGTCGCTATCATACGCTTGCCTTTTGTTCTGATATATCTAAATATATAGAACACACGTTCAGATTAATTAAACAAATTTATGGCTGCCAATATTTCTCTTAAGCAATTGAAAGTATTCACTTCGATTACGCAACATAAAACCTTGACCCAAGCCGCAGAGGCGCTGTTTTTGTCAAAAGCGGCCGTGAGCATGTCACTGTCTGAACTGGAAAAACAGCTTGGGCATGCGCTGTTCGATAGGGTCAATAACCGTTTAATCCTCAATCAAGAGGGACAAAAACTGTTGCCGCTCGCCGATGAACTGCTAAGCCGTGCGAGCAACATCAACCAACTGTTTGACAGTGAGCAAACCCTCGCAGGCCAATTGCGCATTGGTACCAGTGATACGATTGGCAACCATGTTGCGCCTTATCTACTCAGTCAATTTCGCCAGCAAACCCAACACATCTCGCAAAGTTTGTTTATTTCCAACTCGGCGCTGATTTGCCAAAAGTTGGTCGATTACGAACTGGATCTTGCTTTGATTGAAGGAAAAACACTGCACCCAGAGCTGATTTCAACGCCTTTTTCACACGATGAAATGTGTATTATTTGCGCACCCGAACATCCACTTACAATGATAAATCAGCTCACCCTCAATGATTTCGAACAGAGCCAATGGGTATTGCGCGAAGCGGGTTCTGGCTCACGAGAGTTTTTCTTACGGGCTATCGCACCACGACTTGAGCAGTGGCATGAAGCCTTTGAATTGAATACTACTGAAGCCTTAATCAACAGTGTTTCGGCAGGGTTAGGTTTGGGTTGTTTATCCACCCTTGCTGCGCATTCAGCACTGCAAGATGGCCGAGTTAAAAGACTCGATGTTCCGCTGGACATGAAACGCCGTTTTTGGCTATTGGTGCATAAAGAAAAATACCAAAGCCCACTGCTCAAACACTTTATTGAATTTTGTTATCAATGGAACAAAGAGTAGCCATCCACCTCTCACTTTTTCCTGCTCACCTAGACTTCATGGTTTAAAAACTGTATAAACAGCCAGTAGAATTAATGACTAAGTTAGAGGATTAACCATGGCTGTAATCGTCAAGTACGTGGTGGAACGCAACGGAGAAGAAAAGATGACTTTTACCTCTAAAGCAGACGCTGACGCTTATGACAAAATGCTCGATATGGCAGATGAGCTTTTCGAACTGTTAGGGAAAAGTGAGTTGCTAGAAGATGAAGCCAAGCAAGAAGCTTTGGCGATGTTCTTAGCGCAAAACAAAGAAGAAGTGCTTTACGCACTTGGCGCAAAGCGCAAGCCTGCACCGGCTAAGCCTAAAAAAGCCAAAGCGGTAAAAGACGAAGCACCAGAAGAAGATGCAGCTTAAGGCGATTAAACGCTTAAGATGATAGAACGTGAAAAGACCGCTGCTTCGTCAGCGGTTTTGTATTTCTGTCTAAAGAAATACATCGCTAAAAAGACAAAAGGTATCGTTTTACGGACTTTCTCCCCTTTTGCCCTTTCCTACCCCTGCCTCACTCTTTATGATGCTTGATAAATCGAGTGCGCCGCAATGATGCTCAACCTACGCTGGCGAGCGCATCAATAGTGACAACATGGAGATATCAAGATGGCTTACTTTGCACTTGCCTTTGGCACGGCAACCAAAAACCGTGATGGAAAAATTATTGAAGCGTTTTTTCCAGCGCCAATTCTCAACCCAAGTGACGCGCTAGTGAGCGAGCTTGCTCAAGTCTCTGGTTATGACGAAGGCAACCAGTATATCGACATCTCAACCGAGCAAAGCGCCCAACTCGCCGCGATATTTGCTCAACATGATCAGGCTAACAATGCCAGTTTTGCCGATAAAGCCGCTAACGCCTCACAACCACTGGTGCTGGTTATTTTAGCTTCCGACCAACAGCCTCAATCAGTCGCTGAAGGCTTTTTGAAGCTACAACTGATTTCACACCGTTTAGTGAAACCACACGGTACTGTGCTTGATGGTATTTTTGGCCTGCTGCACAACATCGCATGGACCAATGAAGGTCCTATCGACCTACCTGAACTAGCAGATCGTCAAATTGAAGCTCGCCTTGCAGGCCGAGCTTTAACGGTAGATTGTGTCGATAAATTCCCGAAAATGGTTGATTACATTGTCCCAGCGGGCATCCGTATTGCGGATACCTCGCGCGTTCGCCTTGGCGCGCACGTGGGCGAAGGTACCACTGTGATGCATGAAGGTTTTATCAACTTCAACGCTGGTACAACAGGCGTGAGCATGGTTGAAGGGCGTATTTCTGCTGGTGTGGTTGTTGGTAATGGATCGGACATCGGCGGTGGCGCTTCTATCATGGGTACGCTTTCTGGCGGCGGTAAGGTCGTGGTCTCTATCGGTGAAAACTCACTGCTTGGCGCAAATGCAGGCTTAGGTTTCCCACTCGGCGATCGCTGCACGATAGAATCAGGTTTGTATGTAACTGCTGGCACTAAAGTGCGTATGCTCGATAACCAAGGCCAAGAAGTGGAAATCGTCAAAGCACGTGATTTAGCTGGTGTATCGGATCTACTTTTCCGTCGCAACTCGATCACAGGTCAAATTGAGTGTTTAGCCAATAAATCAGCCGTTGAACTGAACAGCATGCTGCACAGCCATAACTGATCCTGTTTTTCTGATAAAAAGGCTTGGCGATGTGCCAAGCCTTTTTCTTTTGCGCGCTTTCTACTGCTAGGCTACTTTCTACTTTTTATTTTGCTACTTCCACGTTACGAGCCAAACCGTTATCCCGGGTGGCCATCGACTCTCGGCGTAAGTAACATCGTGCCGAATTTCCACACAAACAGAGTAAAAGCCAATATCCAGAGTGCGGCACTGATATTCACCATCAAAAATAGTTGTGCTGGAAAAAACGCCACACCGAGGCTGCGTACCAATGCCGACATCATCAAAGCCGCAAACGCAATACTCATTTTAGGCCCTTGATAAATCGCCCTGCCAGTATGCCCCATGGTCACGCGTGCAATCATCGACAAAATCAAGCCTGAGATGGCTCCAATAGCAAAGAGATGGATCAGGTTATGAGTGACATATACATCATCAATTAACCCGCGCAGTAATAAGCTCAAAGGAATGCAGGCATACGCAGCGTGTAGCGACCAAACCAGAGGCTCACTCAGTGTTAGCCATGGTTTCCAACGCATCCAACGTACCCACTGCGCTAACCCAGCCAGTAACATGATAGGCTGACCAATCTGCACCATCGTCAGCGGGAAGAAACTCAAAATAAACAAGGCCGCAATGGGTGCATTGGCTAACCAATCGAGCCATACCCATGGCTGTGCTTTTTCAAAGTTAAAACGCCTTGCGCTGAAGAAAGGGATCACGCGTGCTCCCATGACTGATAGCAACAATGTGAACCACCACAACATCGCCTGCCATACCGCCGCTGAGCTAAAGGGCGGCATTCCTTTAATGGTGGCATAACTCGCAAAGTTCGCGCCGATCGCTAAAATAAACAGCGGCACAAAAAAGAGATTTTTCCAGCCTTTCGCTTGCACTACTCGGCGGCCAATTTCATAGGCCGAAGCCGCCAAAAAAAGCGCTTCGGCAGAAGAGATGACCCACAAAGGTGTCGGCGTCCACAATAAGATTCGAGGCGCTAGCCACAAGGCGACTAACACGGCTAAGCGATAATGTTTCGTGCCATTAATGCCAGTCCAGTTCTGTACGGCAGTCAATAGAAAACCGACCACAATTGCCATAGCAAAACCAAACAGCATTTCATGTACATGCCACCACAGCGCAGGAACTTGCAATGCCGATGGCTGACCGGTTTGAAACATCCAGACCCATAACGTCACCGCTAAAACGGCATATGCGCTACCGAGTAGGAAAAAGGGACGAAAACCAAGGCGCAACCAAGCGGGTATGCGTTGTTCTACTTTTATATCGGTAATATTGAGCACTGTGACCTCTTACGACGGTGGTGGATATCATGACAGACGACCAACACCACAAGCACAATTCAAGCCAACAAAAATACCCAATAAAAACAATAAAATAAAAAATATCACTCAAAAAAAGAGTCATAACAACTCAATGAAAAACAGTCATTATGACTCAAGGAACTCACTTAAACTCTATCCTAACCAGTGGTTACACCAATAGCAGTGGTTACACGCATAGCACTGCTGTTCGGGCTAATCACCACACAAGCCGTCTGTTTTTGTTTACCAAAACCGATGATTTGTGACAGCGCTTTTTTGCCGACCGGAATGAAGGCAGAAGCCATCGCATCCGCTTCTGTTTCTGCATGTGGATCGTGAATGAAGAAGAATTTATCGCTCATACCACTGAGTACGATCCAATGCGGCTCTTTCTTACCATCGAAACGATAAGTGCTGATGAGTAGCAGCACACATGCTCCTTCCGTCACCCACGCTTCCAGTTGCTCTTGACTCGGTGGTGCATCAATCATCGCCACATCTTGATGAGTAAGCTGCTCACAAAAATCAAGATGAACCAATTCGATAACTTGTTTTTTATTGGCATCTCGCACGCTATCAATAAAAGGCGTGCTTTTGGATTGGCTCCACAGCTCCACATGATAACCGCGTCGACTAGCAGCCAATGCCAACCCTTGCCCGCTGCACCCACCGTGCCCTGCCGCCATAAAAATCGTTGTTGCTTCTCGCCACAGTTGCAGCTCAGCGGTGCGACTCGGCTCAAACGATTTAGACAAGCAAGAAAAGCTCATCAGCAAGCATGCCGCACCGCAAGTAAATGGCGTAGTCTGAACATAAAGTGGCATCGGTAATTGCACCTTAGGCCCTTGTGGCGACAAGCGTTTTTGCATCCGGCGTCCATTACACAAATCATCGTAATAATGGATAAGAAATTTCAGGGTTTTATAGCCCATTTTTTCATATAAATTTATCGCTGCCGTATTGTCTTCACGCACTTCTAATCGTAATGTAGTGGCACCTTGATCAAGAGCAGCACGCTCGCATTGCTCGACCAAATTTTGAGCAATCCTCCGGCCTCTGAAATCAGGTTTTACGGCAATCGAATACAACCTTGATAGCTGTGTACCTTGATGAAATAGTAGCAATGCATATCCAGCCAGCTCTGTGCCGGCATCGGCCACAAACAACACCGCTTGGTTGGAATGTAAAAAACGCTTCATTTGACGTGGAGAGATTTTATCTCCGTCAAACAGCTGTTGTTCTAACGCATTAAGAGCAGTGAGATCAGCACTTTTCGCAAGACGAAAGTCCATACGACGTCCTTAAGTGGTTGGCAAGATTGCGGCTCAATATTATTCCTATTAATTAAGGAAAAGAATAGCAATGGCAAACCTTTTGATCGTGACCGACCAGTCCAGTGACTGGCAACAATATTTCCCCTCAGAGCAAGTGGTAAGTGTAGACCAATACCTCAACAGTAATGGCACCCATACTCATCGCAGCCTGCAAGTGGTCAACCTGTGTCGCGATTATGGCTACATGAGCAGCGGCTATTACTGCTCGCTGATGGCAGAGGCACGCGGCCACCGCGTTATCCCTCGAGTGATGGCAATCAACGACATCAATCAACCCTTTTTACTCTCTTCTGGCTTATTGAAACTCAATAAACTGTGCGCCCAAACCGATTTTATACAGTGCAAAATTTATTTTGGCCGCACCGCAGAAAAAGGCTTGGATAAACTGGCTCGTCGCCTGTTTGAACAGTTTATGGTGCCCGTTATTGAGTTGGAAATGAACCGCGTTCAAGGGCAGTGGCAAATCAGCAAAATTGGCCCTTTCCCATTCCAAGATTTGAACGACCAAGAACAAGATTTCTTCGTCGAATCATTAGAGCTGTTTTCAACCAAAGTTTGGCGTAAACCGAAGCAAGAGAAAAAGTACCGTTACGATATTGCCATGCTGGTGGACGAAGAAGAGAAAATGCCTCCTTCTGATCCCTCAGCATTAAAACGTTTTCGCCGCGCCGCAAACCGTTTAGGGGTTAACCTAGAAACCATTTCACCGGATGACTTATCGCGTTTGGGTGAATTTGATGGCTTGTTTATTCGCGCCACCACCAACATCAGTAATTACACTTACCGCTTTGCAAAAACGGCTGAGAAAATGGGCTTGGTGGTGATGGATGATTCTGAATCGATCATGAAATGCACCAATAAAGTGTTCTTAACTGAGTTGTTGCAACGCAACAAAGTGCCTGCGCCAAAAGGCGTGATTTTGCAAAGTTTTGATGAGCAATGGAAAAGCAATGTCATGCAGGAGTTGAGCTTTCCCATGGTATTAAAAATTCCAGATGGCGCATTTTCACGTGGCGTGGTCAAAGTACGCGACGAGCAAGAGCTGGAACGCGAAGCCGGCGCACTGTTTGAAAAAAGTGCTCTGATTTTGGCACAAGCCTTCATGCCAACTGACTTTGACTGGCGCATCGGTGTAATGAACCGCCAAGCCATCTTCGCCTGCAAATACATGATGAGCCGCGGCCACTGGCAAATTTATCAACACCACAACAGTGGCCGAGTCTCTTCTGGCGGCTTTGAAACCTTGGATTTAAAACAAGTACCTAAAAACGTGGTTGATGTTGCCTTAAAAGCGTCAAACCTTATCGGCAGTGGCCTGTACGGCGTTGACTTGAAAGAGATTGATGGCCAAGTTTACGTAATCGAAGTGAACGATAACCCTAGTATTGATCACCAAGTTGAGGATGCGTTTTTAGGCGATCTTCTTTACGATAGGATCATGACTGAGTTTCTACGCCGTATTCAAATGCGCGGCTTCTGATCTCAATTGGTATAATCTACTGCTCCTCAATGCAGAGTCATTGAGGAGCAAGTGATAAGGATATTCATGGAATTTTTGATCGACCAGTGGCATTTTTCTGCATCCGCTCCGCAGCAAAAACTCAATAGTGCTTCACTGATTGAAGCAGGGAATTGGTATCACTGCCAACGCGATATTCCCGGTTTAAAAGAGTGGTTGCTGCAGTATCAGATCCCCACTTCAATTGTCGACAGCCTCTTAGCAGAGGACACTCGCCCACTGTTTGAGCAATACGATGATGAGAACTTTTTACTGATTTTGCGTGGCGTCAACATGAACGACAACGCCAACCCAGAAGATATGTTGAGCGTTCGCATTCTCTATTTCAATGGCGCGCTGTTTTCAACCCGCAAAATTCCGTCAAAAGCCGTCAATGTAATCCGTGACCTACTGCAGGCCGGGCAAGGCCCGCAAACTCTTTCAGATGTACTCGTGCAGATCATTGATGGTTTAAACAAAAACATCGATAACTACTTAAACAGCATTGAAGCGAAAATCACCCAATACGATAACGAGATTGAACTCAGTGACGAGCTGATGCAGACGCATAAAGCGCTGCTCAAAATCAAACGTTTTATCAAACCTCAGCAATACGCCATCGATGATTTCAGTGATTCCAAAGTCTCGCTGGCAAATGATAAAAACTTGCGTCTGCGCCACAGCGTTAACACCATCACGCGCATTAATGAAACCCTCGATTTTTACCTTGGTGAGCTCGAACTGATCAAAGGGGAATTACGTCAATATCATGCAGAGAAGATGAACCAAAACACCTATTTATTCTCGGTGATTGCGGCGATCTTTCTACCAACAAGCTTTTTAACTGGCTTACTTGGGGTTAATGTCGGCGGTATTCCCGGCACTGAATCCCCCGTTGCTTTTGCTCTCTTTTGCGTCGCACTGGTTGGTATTTTTGGTTTAGAGTTTTGGATTTTGCATCGGTTACGTTTTTTCAACAAGGAGTCGTAATTCACTGATGATGTATATTTTTGGTTATGGCAGCTTGATCAACTCCGCTTCTCGCCAGTTAACAGGGCAAACAGGAAGAGCGATTCCCGTGGTCGCGCATGGTTTAGTTCGTTACTGGGGAAAAATTGATGAGAGCTACATATTGTCACCTTTGGTGGTGAATGAAGGACAAGGGCAAGTCAACGGCGTACTGCTGGAGATCGATGAAACCGCTTTGGCAGAATTTGACCGTCGAGAACGTGGTTATGAGCGAGTGCCCCTCAACGCTAATCAAATCGAGAGTAATGACGCTTTTAACCTTCAATGGCCGATTTGGGTTTATGTCAAAGAGGCACCAGA
Source organism: Vibrio sp. V10_P2A27P122 (assembly GCF_963874335.1). Classification (NCBI taxonomy): domain Bacteria; kingdom Pseudomonadati; phylum Pseudomonadota; class Gammaproteobacteria; order Vibrionales; family Vibrionaceae; genus Vibrio; species Vibrio sp. V10_P2A27P122. The sequence goes on from NZ_CAWNHY010000277.1 coordinate 19,191, forward strand.
GCCTCCCTGCGAGCGAAGCCCTATCGTACAAACCTATGTCGATACCGTGCTGGCTGGTTGTTTAGAGTTTTCAGAAACCTTTGCGCGCCATTTTGTTGAGCACACGGTTGGCTGGCAACATCCGCTGATTAACGATCGCCTCGCGCCGAAATACGGTAATTTAGCAGGGGTAGAACCCTGTCATCATGCGATCATTGATGAGCTGATTGCTACGGTCCGTTAGCGCATTAGCTTTTATTCCAATTTTAAACGTTTACATTAATTAGAAGCCTTGATTTACCTATATAGAAAGTCGTAATTATCACATTGATTGCATTGTTCGTTTGCCTTATTTACACCACCATTGTTAAATACAGCGAGCAATAGCAAGAGGTGTAATATGGCTACCATAAAAGATGTAGCTCGCGAAGCCGGTGTGTCAGTGGCAACGGTTTCACGAGTCATCAATAAATCCCCTAAAGCGAGTAAAACATCGATTGAAGCGGTCACCGCCGCAATGAGTTTACTTGGCTATCGGCCTAACGCCGCCGCACGAGCTTTAGTCAGCCAAAGTACCGACACCATAGGCGTGCTAGTCAGTGACGTTTCCGATCCTTTTTTTGGCATGCTCGTGAAAGCGGTCGATAATGTGGCTCATGACAATGGCAAGCATCTGTTGATTGGCAATGGTTATCACCGTGCTGAAGAAGAGCGCCAAGCGATTGAACTGTTGATCAACAGCCGTTGTGACGCTTTGGTGATTCACTCGAAAGGTTTATCGGATCAAGAATTGATCGACTACGCCGCCGAAGTGAAATCGATGGTATTGATCAACCGTCATATCCCGCAACTGGCTAACCGCTGCATCTCATTGGATAACTACAAAGGTGCTTATTTGGCGACTGAGTTTTTGATCCGCCACGGTCATAAAAAAATCGCTTGTATTGGCTCTTCTCATTCGATTGAAGACGCTACAGATCGCGTAGCTGGTTATCAAGCCGCGTTGAAAGATCACGGTATTGAGATCGCTCCTAATTACATCGAGTTGGCCGAACCACACAGCGAAGGTGGCGAGCAAGCGATGACTCACTTGCTGATCCGTTCGATCGACATGACTGCCGTGGTCGCCTACAACGATAATATGGCAGCGGGCGCGTTAAATGTGCTTGAGGAGAATGGTGTAAAAAGCCCTGAGCAAATTTCAGTGATCGGCTTTGATGATGCGTTGATCGCACGCTACATTCGCCCAAGGCTGACCACCATCCGCTACCCAATCGAGATGATGGCTGAAAAAGCCGCTAAACTGGCACTCCAATTAGCCCGTGGCGAAACGATAGAAAAAGAACCGATGATTTTCTCACCGACTTTGGTGCGTCGAGATTCGGTAGAAAAAATCTGACGCACTCAGGTTACACTTTCACTCGCCACTTTGGGCATCAATACTCAACATCTAAGCGACGCACCCACCTTAAACGTCAAATTGGTAAATGGTGGTATGAGTATATTCTTGCCCTGGTAGAGTAATACAGCTGGGTTGCTGCCATTCGGCATGATTGGGAGCATCCGGCAAGTATTGAGTTTCTAATGCGACCCCCGCATAGCCTTGATAAACCCCACCGCGCCGATTGGGCGTCCCCGATAGCCAGTTTCCACTATAAAGTTGTATGGCTGGCTTAGTCGTAAATACGCTCATGGTTACCTTTGCATCTGGTGATTTCAGTTGCGCGGCGCACACGGTTAAATCAGCTTTATCAGGCAATAAATAACTGTGGTCATACCCTTTGCTTGCTTGTTGCTGCTCATCTTTGAGTAAGTCACGACCTATTGATTTTGCAACGCGAAAATCAAAGCCCGTGTCGATGACAGATTTTGGCCCTGACAATGGGATTCCATGTGGATCTGTGGGTAAAAATTGATCGGCTTTTATAAAGAGTGACTGATCTAAAATCGTATGATCACTCTCTGCGCCTAGCAAATTAAAATAGGCGTGGTTGGTTAAATTAAGCGGCGTTGGTTTATCTGTGGTCGCTAAATAGCGGAGGATCAATTGATTCTGATCGTTCAGTTCATAGCTCACGGCAATGTCAACATTACCGGGAAAACCTTGGTCACCATCCGATGAATGGATTGAAAACGTCACTTGTTGAGCACTTTTGTGAGCAATAGTCCAACGACGCTGATCTAACCCTTCAAGACCACCATGCAAACTATTTCCAGCTTGGTTGGTCGTCACTTGATAGCGTTGATCATTTAATTCAAATTGGCCTTTAGCGATCCGGTTGGCATAACGTCCCACAGTGACGCCCATATAGCTTTGTTGTTTCTGGAAGTCGCTCATGGTGGAAACACCCAGCAGAACTTCTCTGCGTTCCCCATCCTTAAGCGCCAACTCACAACTGAGCCATGTTGCACCAATATCCATTAATACTACGCGGCTACCAATGCGGTTAGTCAAACTGACAAGTTGTGCCGGGCGGCCATCATAGGCTACTTGCTGAGTCATAGTGTGAACAAGTGAAGATGTGCAGCAAGCCTCCACTAGACCAGCGCCCTCTTTTGCTTGGCAGACGTAAATCGACGCTTTGAGGCCAGTCGCCACTTCATATTTCTCATCGACAGCCGCTTTCACTGCATCAACCAATGTCGGTGGGACAAGTGCCACAATACAGCCACCAAAGCCGCCCCCAGTCATACGCACACCGCCTTGGTCACCAATCACCTCTTTGATGATATCAACCAAGGTATCAATCTCTTTGACCGTAATTTCAAAATCATCACGCATCGATGCGTGCGATTGAGCCATCAGCTCGCCCATACGCTTCATGTCGTGGGCGCGCAACGCTTGGGCCGCTTCAACAGTACGGTCATTTTCAGTAATGATGTGACGAGCACGTTTAGCCACCAACTCATCAAGCTCAGAAACTTTTTGGTTAAACTGTTCAATGCTTACATCACGCAGCGCTTTGACGCCAAAAATACGCGCAGCCTCTTCACACTGCTGACGGCGGGTGTTGTATTCGCTATCTACCAAGCCACGTTTTTTATTGGAGTTGACGATCACGACGGCCATCTCTTCTGGCATTGAAACCGCTTGTGTTTCTAGGCTACGGCAATCTAAAAGTAGCGCGTGGTTTTCACGACCTTGCGCCGAAATCATTTGATCCATAATACCGCAATTACAGCCGACAAATTCGTTCTCGGCCTGTTGACCATTTAGTGCAATTTCCGCTTGAGAAATATCCAGTTGATAAAGTTCTTTAAAGGTTTGACCGATCACGACCTCAAGCGCAGCCGAAGAGCTAAGCCCCGCTCCCTGTGGAACATTACCGCTGACAGTAATATCCGCCCCAGTAAACGAGTACCCACGCGCAAGCAAACATTTCACCACGCCGCGAATGTAGTTCGCCCACATTTTGTCTTGTTGGAAAGTAATCTCTTGGGTGAGGTCAAACTCATCAAGTGCATTGCCATAATCAACAGATACGATGCGGACTAAATTATCTTCACGCTTGGCAGCCGCTACCACGGTTTGATAGTTAATTGCGCAGGGGAGCACAAAACCGTCGTTATAGTCGGTGTGCTCACCAATCAAATTTACACGGCCTGGCGCTTGGATGATATGACTAGGCGCGTAGCCCAACACTTGCTCAAAAGACGCTCTCACATTTTGGATTAAATCAAACATTTGCATTCCTAAACTCATAAACTGGTTTTCATTTCTCATTAACCACTTAGCGCTATGAAAAAAACTTTGTTAAGCCCAAGTCGTTGGAGGTGCAGCGAGGTGATAAGTAAATTCAGCCAATGAACATAGATTACCTATGTTCTTAGGGTGCGTTTACGCAGCAACAAAGCTACAACTTCACAGATGACGTTACTGCTCTTTGTAGTGAACATCACTTAGCTCGCGCAGACGCTGCGCCGCTTGTTCTGCGGTTAAATCTCGTTGGCTTTCAGCCAACATTTCATAACCCACCATAAACTTACGAATCGAGGCACTGCGCAGCAGTGGTGGGTAGAACAGTGCATGCAGTTGCCAATGGTCAATGTTCGTACCCTCTTCAAAGAAAGGCGCGTAATGCCAGCCCATAGAATAAGGGAAAGAACATTGGAACAGGTTGTCGTAACGGCTGGTCAGTTTTTTAATCGCAACGGCGAGATCGTCACGTTGCGCATCACTCAACTCTCTCATGCGACGGATATGCGTTTTTGGCAGCAACATGGTTTCAAATGGCCATGCAGCCCAGTAAGGCACAACAGCCACCCAATGCTCTGTTTCCAGCACAATGCGTGAGCCATCTTTCAGCTCAGCTTGCACATAATCCACCAGCAGGTTACTACCCTGTTGTTGGTAATACGCTTTTAGGTTGTGCTCCTTGCGTTCAATTTCATTGGGTAAGAAGCTATTAGCCCAGATTTGGCCGTGTGGGTGAGGTTGGGAACAACCCATGGTTTCGCCTTTGTTCTCAAATGCTTGTACCCAAACGTACTCTTTACCTAACTCTTCGATTTGATCGTTCCACGTATCAATCACGCTGCGAATGTTGCCCACGGGTAACTCTGGCAGAGTTTTGCTGTGATCTGGAGAGAAACAAATCACTCGGCTCAAACCACGCACACCTTGAGTTTTGAATAGAGGGCTATCGGACTCCGGTGCATCTGGTGAATCTACCATCAGTGCTGCGAAGTCGTTGTTGAATACGTATGTACTTTGGTAGTCTGGGTTGACATCACCAGAGATACGCTCGTTTGTCGGACAAAGAAAACACTTCTCATCATAACTTGGCAGTTCATCTACCGCTGGCTTTTCATCAGCCCCGCTCCAAGGGCGTTTAGCGCGATGTGGTGAGACTAAAATCCACTGCCCCGAGAGTGGGTTGTAGCGACGATGTGGATGATCCACTGGGTTAAATTCAACATTCGACATATTGCTTACTCAATTATGCTATTTGATAGTCCGACGCGTCACGCCGGATAAAACTAGTACCCTTGCGGGTTATTGGATTGCCAATACCATGTATCAGCAGCCATTTCATTGATACTGCGCGTCGCCTTCCAAGCCAGATCTCGCTCCGCTTTTGTGGTACTAGCCCAACACTCGGCAATATCACCCGGGCGTCGTGGGCAAATCTCATAAGCAATAGGAACACCACTTGCTTGAGCAAAGGCTGAAACTATCTCTAACACACTCGATCCGTTACCCGATCCAAGGTTGTAAATATGCCTTCCCGCTTTCATCGTAACCGTATTTAAAGCGGCCAAATGGCCATCGGCTAGATCCATCACATGAATGTAATCACGCACACCCGTACCATCCGGTGTGGGGTAGTCGCTACCAAATATGGATAACTTCTCGCGGCGACCTACCGCAACTTGGGCAATAAACGGCATCAGATTATTCGGCACACCTTGCGGGTCTTCGCCCATAGTGCCCGAAGGGTGAGCCCCCACAGGGTTGAAGTAACGCAGTAAGGTCACACTCCAATCTGGCTCAGCAACCACTAAATCCGATAGGCACTGCTCAATCATATATTTGCTACGACCGTAAGGATTGGTGGTTGATCCGGTTGGAGAATCTTCAGTTATCGGCACGATTTCAGGATCGCCATACACTGTCGCCGATGAACTGAATACAATACTTTTCACTCCAGCTTTACGCATACTGCGCGCTAGCACCAACGAACCATTGACGTTATTGTCATAATATTCGAGCGGTTTTATCACGGATTCACCGACGGCTTTTAAACCTGCGAAATGAATCACAGCATCAATATTATGTTCAGAAAATACCTTATCGAGAAAGGCCTCATCACGGATATCACCATGATAAAACACGGGCGTTTTATCTGTCAGTGCATGGATACGGCTTAATACTTCAATCTTCGCGTTAGATAAGTTGTCAACGATAATGGGGTCGATACCCGCTTGTATCATTTGTACACAGGTATGACTTCCGATATAGCCCATACCGCCCGTCACTAATACTTTCACCATACTCTCCTATTGGGATACCGATAGAGGTTGATTCTCGCTCTTGAAAAAGTCTAACAGCCTTACTCGCTTTCAATCTGTGATCAAAACACCACAATGTAAACGTTTCCACGAAAACTCTAAAACAATTCCCTTCACTTAACTGATTTTATTTAAATTACGTATACAATACGCACAGGTAGGCTCTAGTGAGATATTTTGCAGCCCACCACCTTGCACCATCATCTTCTCTAGTTCGACTTACCTTGCTGAGTTTTAGCCCATGCCCCAAAGCCGTGTAGAACTGAATAACCGAATGAATATCGTCACTTTGACTTGGCCGATCTTTATTGAGATTTTATTACGGACGGCGATTAACACCAGTGATGTATTTATGCTGAGTAGTTATTCAGACAAGGCTGTATCAGCGGTTGGGGTTATCACTCAAATCAATTTTTTCTTGCTGATTGTCTCAATGATGGTCAGCAGTGGTACAGGGATCCTAATTGGGCAATACAATGGCTCTGGCCGCCAAAGTGAATCGGCACATGTTGGGGTGGCCAGTTTACTGCTTGGATTAATCATTGGCTCATCGCTCAGTTTAGCCGCTTATTTGAGCGCTAATTCAGTCATGAATGCCTACGGCTTAGAAGCGCAGGTCGCACAATATGGCTATGAATATCTGGTTATCAGTGGCAGCTTTACAGTAAACGTTACCATCGGCATTGTACTGGCGACGATTTTGCGCAGTAACGGCTACTCCAAAGCGCCGATGTTCATTAATTTATTTGCCGGATTATTGAATATCATCGGTAACTATATTGCTATTTTTCAACCCTTTGGACTGCCCGTCTACGGTGTACAAGGGGTTGCGATATCAACAGTATTCAGCCAAATTGTCAGCACTATTTTGCTGTACTACACCGTTAAGTACTACCACATATCACTACCGGTGAAAGAGTGGAAAATCATCCCGAAGCCGCTATACCAGAAGATCATCAAGATCGGTATGATGAATGCGGGAGAGATTCTTTCCTATAACATGATGCAACTGACGGTGATTTTTTTCGTTGTAAAAATGGGCACGGCTTCATTGGCCGCGTTTACTTATGCGCAAAATATTGCCCGTCTCGCCTTTGCATTCTCAGTAGCTCTTGGGCAAGCCGGGCAAATTCAAACTAGCTACTACATTGGTAAAGGTTGGGTGGATGAGATTCTGACTAAAGTACAACAATATTTTGTGGTTGGCTTTCTCGTCTCCAGTACATTGACGATCTCAATTTATCTACTGCGCGCTGACATCATCGCCCTCTTCACTTCTGATCCTGAGATAACGGCCTTGGTCGCAGGGTTAATTGCTGGCTCCATTGCAATGGAAGCCGGGCGCACGTTTAACCTAATTTTTATTGCCGCACTCAAAGGCGCAGGAGACATTCGCTTTCCAGTGCAGATGGGCATATTAAGCATGTGGACTTTTGGCGCAGGTTTAACTTACTTATTTGGCCTACATTGGGGATGGGGAGTTATGGGTGCATGGGTGGCCATTTCGGTGGATGAATGGTTCAGAGGCATCATCATGTTTAGGCGTTGGCGATCTAAGGTTTGGACTAAGTTTAAACTCAGTTAACCCATGCCAATCTGTCTATCATTTTCCTGCGGTTTACAAATGGTTAATGATTAAATTTGAATCTGCTCAAACATCCTTTTAAAGTAGCAAAACAACGTCTATTTAAGAGTGCTTATGCACATGTTTACTATTTTCAAAACTTTTTTTCTGCTTGGATGGATAAGCTTTGGCGGGCCAGCCGCTCACATTGGTTATTTCCGCAATACATTCGTTGAAAAATTAAAATGGATTGAAGATAAAGAATACGCACAGATCGTTGCCTTAAGTCAGTTTTTGCCAGGGCCAGGTTCAAGCCAAGTTGGGTTTGCACTAGGATACCATCGTGGTGGCTTATTGGGTGGATGCGCCGCTTTTGCTGGTTTTACACTCCCTTCGGTTTTGATCATGGTTGCCCTTGCCATCGCCAGCAGCCAATTACTACAAACCCCCTTATTTCAAAACGTGATTCACGGCTTAAAACTGCTAGCCGTTGTGGTTGTCGCGGATGCCACATGGGGAATGTCTAAAAACTTCTGTAAGAATCGCTTAACTGTTGGGTTGTGTGTGGCCACCGCTGTGATGCTGATTGTTGCACCCAGTATTGGAACGCAAATCGGAGTTCTCATTGCGGCAGCGCTGATCGGAGTGAAATGGCTCCCTAGTCAAGATTTAGCCACTGAACGTTCATTTGTCCCCGCTTTCGTCCCTTTCGCTCTCTTTATTGGCTTACTGGTCGGTTTACCTTTTGCCGCCCACTTGATGCCTGAAATCGCTCTATTTAACCACTTTTATCAAGCGGGTAGCTTAGTGTTTGGCGGTGGGCATGTCGTACTTCCATTGCTGCAAAATTTGGTTGGCGACGCGCTTGACCCGGATCTATTTTTAACAGGATATGCCGCAGCACAAGCGGTTCCTGGTCCAATGTTTACCTTCGCCACTTACATTGGTTACGCTCTACTACCACAAGCGCCAATCTTAGGCGCAACGCTGGCGACCATTGCCGTCTTTTTGCCGGGTTTTTTGTTACTGCTAGGCGTGCTTAAAAATTGGCAAGCCTTAGCAAACTATCGATCAGTATCAGGAGCAATCAACGGTGTTAACGCCGCCGTCGTTGGTTTGCTGCTCTCAGCCTTATATCACCCTGTATTTACAAGCTCGGTCAGAAATCATCTAGATATGGCGATCGTTCTGACCGGTTTTTACCTAATAAAACAGCTCAAATTGCCTATTGTCTGGCTGGTTATATTCTTTATGCTCAGTGGTATTGCACTTGGATTAAACTGAAACTGGCCATACGCCTTGTGACTAAAAATGGCGTCAAGTCAAATAGCCGTATTTATCTAGTGACCCTGCGTCATCCAACGGCTTTCCAGTACCACCTCATATTGCTTGGTTATATAACCCATTTTTTATTTAAATTTCACGCACGCATCGCTTATCTGTTCTAAACTTATCAATTAGAAGAGCTTCTCCATTTCAACCTTGGAGACCCTGTAGCGCAGAGGAACACGCGATGGATACGCATAGCAAAGGTTGCGAGCACGCCTATTTTCCACATGTTGGTCCACTCAATAAGCAACTGGCTAACATACACCAGCGAATGCAAGTCAAAGTCCCAGAGATTGACCGGATCTCTTTTGCGCTATACGACCATCATCATGATAATTTGAAAACCTACGCCGACAGCACCTTTCACGGGGGCGAGCTTATACATTACGAGTTTCCACTTGCTGAGCTTCCAGTCCTTAAGCAATGCGCACAAAACGGCCAGAGTCGTAGCGTTGAAAATATCCCAATCCAATTGAAGCCAGACTATCCTCATACTCGCTGGCTAATTGAACAAGGTTATTGTTCATCACTGGCAATTCCGACTTACCATCAACAAGCATTTATTGGCTTTATTTTCCTCAACTCGTGTCAAAGCCATTTGTTTACCGAACAGGTAAGGCAGAATGTAGAACCTTTTATTGAGATGATTCGCTTTGCAGTTTGCTCTGAATACGACCTAGTCCACACTATTTTAGAGACTGTAAATTTGACTCAAGCACGCTCCCCAGAGCATCAACTGGAATCGAAAGAGCATAAAGAACGTATTAGCTGTTATGCCAAAGTCATCGCTACGGAAGTTGCTGACATTTATCAACTGGATGATGAAACCATTGATAACATCATCCAGTTTTCGCGCTATCACGACATAGGCAAACTTGCCCTACCGACAAGCTTATTACTTAACCCAAATACATTAGATAAACCAGAGCGTGCTCAACTGTATAGCCACATAGAAAAAGGGATTGAAATCATTAATCAAATTATTGATGACATAGGTACACCTGATCACCCTTGCATATCCATATTAAAAGAGATCGTCGCTTATCATCATGAGTTTTTGGATGGCAGTGGCTATCCTTACGGCCTAATGCAAGACAATATCCCGATATCGGCACGCATTATTGCTGTTGCCAACGTCTTTGATGCCTTAACAAGCCATCGTCCATACAAACAAGCTTGGTCTGTTCCTTTTGCCCTTCTCGAACTGGAAAAAATGGTCGTGAGCGGCAAGCTTGATAAACACTGTGTCAATGCCCTTCGCTATCATCAAGATTACTTAAAACATGTGATTGATATTCACCCAGAAATCGACCCGAAGGATAGATTCAACTGAACAGAAATAAACGTCACGCTGAGTTAATAGTGTCAAAATAAGAAAGTGAATCCAGCGCTCAACTTTAACGTTTAGTAACTACAATCTTCTTTTACCTAACCATTCCACCATGCTAAAGTTAACAAAACATTAACATAAGAATAATAATATTTTTGCCAATAACATGGAGTTAGAGAATGATTCAGCCTAACGAGTTAAGCAAAGCAACTTGTGCTCTCCCACCACCGAATGAAATGATCTTGAAATGGGCAGCGGAACGCCCCAACCAAGTTTATTTAAGACAAATTATTAACCGAAAATTTGTTGAATACACCTATGCTGAAGTGGCCGACAAAGCACTCAGGCTCGCCTCGGCGCTACAAGCGCTAGGGGCAAAACCCCAAGATAAAATTGCACTCATTTCCAAAAACTGCGCTGAATGGTTTGTGTGTGATCTCGCAATGATGCTCGGCGACTTTGTCAGTGTTCCCATTTTTCCAACGGCTGGCGCCGATACCATCGAATACTGCCTCACCCATAGCGAAACAAAAATAGTCATTGTGGGTAAACTCGATAACGGCCAAGCCACCCAACAAGTATTGAGCCATTTGCCAGATATCATCAGTATTGCGCTACCCTATGATTCAGCTCCCATTTGCGATCACCTGTTTACAAAATTGATTGAGCACTATCCGCCAAGCACAGAACGCCCTGTACATTATGACAATAAGTTGATGTCTTTAGTCTATACATCGGGTACGTCAGGCTTGCCGAAAGGGGCTATGCTAACCTACGGTGCATTTAGCTGGTCAGCTCAACAGCTTATAAACCACATTGGCATTCAAGAAAACGACCGTTTATTTTCCTACCTCCCTTTAGCTCATATTACTGAACGTGTTTATATTTTTGGCTCTTCCATCATGGGTGGGGTACAAACGGCTTTCCCTGAATCATTAGACACCTTTATTGAAGATGTCAAAATGCAGCGCCCGACGCTCTTTATCTCAGTACCAAGGTTATGGACTCTATTTCAGCAACGCATTCAAGACAAATTACCGCAGAAAAAGCTCAATTTTCTGCTAAAGATCCCTTTTGTAAGCACGCTGATTAAGAAGAAACTTGCTGATGGCTTAGGGCTTGATCAAGCACGTGTGCTTGGTTGTGGCTCGGCTCCCGTATCACCGGCGTTATTAGAGTGGTATCACCAAATTGGGCTAAACATTACCGAAGCTTGGGGCATGACAGAATCTTTTGCTTATAGCACCCTGAACTACCCGTTTAGAGCCGACAAATTGGGGTCGGTTGGACGAGCAGGCCCAGGAATCGAACTTAAAATCGCTAATAATGATCATGAGATTATGGTGCGTGGCCAAGGACTATTTTCTGGCTATTATAAAAATGACATTGCAACTCAAGAGTCATTTGATAAAGAAGGATGGCTACATACTGGCGATATCGGTTTTATTGATGCTGAAGGTTATCTCACCATTCAAGGGCGCAAAAAGGATACCTTTAAAACAGCCAAAGGCAAGTTTGTAGCTCCCGTACCTATCGAAAATAAACTGTTCGAATACACTCGAGTCGAGATGATGTGTCTGATTGGCTTAGGGCTTCCCGCCCCTATTTTGCTGGTTGTTCCACATAATTTCCCTCATTTTGATCGCGTTCGTTATGAGCGTACTACTCAAAAAGTCATTAAGCGGATGAATGAGGAATTGGAATCGCATGAGCAAATCAAAGGCGTGCTAATGATAAAGGAGCCATGGTCAATCGAAAATGGCGTGCTCACTCCTACCTTAAAAATCAAGCGGCATGTATTAGAGCAGAAATATCATGAAATGGGGCACAATTGGCCAAAAGGACAACTGGTTGTTTGGGAAGAGTAATCCATTCTAATTGAGCAGGTTGGACTTAACCTCTAACCTGCCAATACACCAAGTTTTCACACTGACAACCTCCTATATTGCCTAATATTTTGTCCTAATTTAACTCCTATGCCTGCTATACTTAGCTTAAATAACGCCATTGAATAATTGGATCATGACACAAGATAATAACCCGCTGCATGGGGTCACTTTAGAAAAACTACTCACGGAGCTCGTTGAATACTATGGCTGGGAAGAGCTCAGCTATATGGTCAATATTAACTGCTTTAAAAAGGATCCGAGTATTAAATCAAGCTTGAAGTTTTTACGTAAAACTGAATGGGCACGTATTAAAGTTGAAGAAATCTATATCAATCTTAAGGGCTAACTAAACGATATAAATTGAGTGGCATAAGCTACCTTCGCCCGGCAGTTTCCACTTTTATCGGTTCTGCTTTTATCGGTTTTTATGCCCTTTTCTATTTCGTTGTTACGTAAAAAAGCCCCACCAGCTTTCACTGGTAGGGCTTTTTACGTTCAGCTTAGCTTTTAAGAATTACTTCTTATCTGCTTCTTTACGTGCTTTAACGTCAGCAATAACTTGCTCTGCAACGTTTGCAGGACATGCAGCGTAGTGTGAGAACTCCATAGAGAACTGACCACGACCAGATGTCATTGTACGTAGGTGACCGATATAACCAAACATTTCAGATAGAGGAACGTTCGCTTTAATACGTACACCTGTTACGCCAGCTTCTTGATCTTTAATCATGCCACGACGACGGTTAAGGTCACCGATAACATCACCAACATGATCTTCTGGAGTAAACACGTCAACGTGCATAATTGGCTCTAGAAGTTGAGCGCCAGCTTTAGGCATAGATTGACGGAATGCACCTTTCGCTGCGATTTCAAATGCGATTGCAGATGAGTCAACTGCGTGGAAGCCACCGTCGAACAGTTCAACTTCAACGTCTAGTACAGGGAACCCAGCAAGAACACCTTGGTCCATCATAGACTTAAAGCCTTTCTCTACCGCAGGCCAGAATTCTTTAGGTACGTTACCACCAACAACTACTGATTTGAACGTGAAACCTGAATTTGGCTCACCTGGTTTGATACGGTAGTCGATCTTACCGAACTGACCAGAACCGCCAGACTGTTTCTTATGCGTATAGCTGTCTTCAATTGCTTTGGTGATAGTTTCACGGTAAGCAACTTGAGGAGCACCAACGATAAGATCAATGCCGTGTGTACGCTTAAGGATATCAACTTTGATATCTAGGTGAAGTTCACCCATACCTTTTAGGATGGTTTCGCCAGTTTCTTCATCAGACTCAACTTGGAATGATGGATCTTCTGAAACCATTTTACCTAGCGCAATACCTAACTTCTCAGAACCGCCTTTGTCTTTAGGAGCAACAGCGATAGAGATTACAGGCGTTGGGAAAATCATTGGCTCAAGAGTACATTCGTGTTTAGGATCACATAGAGTGTGACCAGTTTTTACGTTTTTCATACCAACGATAGCGATGATATCACCCGCTTGAGCGGAATCAAGTTCGTTACGATCGTTCGCGTGCATCTCAACCATACGGCCAATACGCTCAGTCTTACCAGTAGCACTGTTAAGAATGGTGTCACCTTTCTTCAGTTTACCAGAATAAATACGGATAAACGTTAGGGCACCAAAACGGTCATCCATGATCTTGAATGCAAGTGCGCGGAATGGTTCGTCAACAGAAACTGTTGCAACTTTACCAGTAGGCTCACCTGTTTCAGGATCAGTCAGATCTTGAGGTACAACTTCAGCTGGAGCTGGAAGATAATCAACAACGGCATCTAGTAGAAGTTGCATGCCTTTGTTTTTGAATGCTGAACCACAGAATGTAGGGAAGAACGCTAATTCACGAGTACCCTTACGGATACAAGCTTTTAGTTGCTCAATAGTTGGCTCTTCGCCTTCCATATAAGCCATCATTAGCTCGTCGTCTTGCTCTACTGCAGTTTCGATTAGCATTTCACGGTATTCTTCAACTTGCTCTACCATGTCTGCTGGAATTTCTTTGATTTCGTAGTTTTCTGGCTGACCTGAATCATCCCAAACGTAAGCTTGACGGTTTAATACGTCAACAACGCCAACGAATTCGTCTTCACGACCAATTGGAAGAGTCATAACAAGTGGGTTTGCGCCAAGAACTTTCTTCACTTGTCCTACAACGCGGAAGAAGTCTGCACCCATACGGTCTAGTTTGTTTACGAAGATCAGACGAGCTACTTCTGAATCGTTCGCGTAACGCCAGTTAGTTTCTGACTGAGGTTCAACACCGCCAGAACCACAGAATACACCAACACCGCCATCAAGAACTTTCAGAGAACGGTAAACTTCAACTGTGAAGTCAACGTGCCCAGGAGTATCGATAACGTTAAAACGGTGATCTTTCCAGAAACAAGTCGTCGCTGCTGATTGAATTGTGATACCGCGTTCAGCTTCTTGATCCATGAAATCCATGGTAGAAGCGCCATCGTGTACTTCACCTGTACGGTGGATTTTACCAGTAAGCTTAAGAATACGCTCAGTGGTAGTGGTTTTACCGGCATCAACGTGCGCGAAAATACCAATGTTTCTGTATTTTGATAAATCTGCCATTGTCTTACTCTGTTAATAAGGTATAAAGTGCGCGCAGAGTATATCACAATCTGTCAAGACTGATACCCTTGCATACGCTTGCTTGAAAAAAAATATAGTACGGTTACGAACTGTCGGTGAAATATAGGTCATAACCGTAAAAGAGGCGAGTTTAATTAAGATTTATAACTCATCAAATGCTTCAATTGCTTCAGATAATTTCTTCACACCGTGCAATTGCATGCCCGGTATTCCACCTTTAGGCATATTCGCCATCGGAATAATTGCTTTCTTAAAACCATGTTTAAATGCTTCATTTAATCGCTCTTGACCACTAGGTACTGGGCGAATTTCTCCGGCCAAACCGACTTCGCCAAACACCACAACATCTTTAGCAAGTGGTTTATCTCTGAAGCTTGAAAGCAGTGCCATGAGAAGTGCTAAATCAGCGCTTGTTTCCGTCACTTTAACGCCACCAACCACATTAACAAACACATCTTGATCGGACATTTGTAAGCCACCGTGCTTGTGAAGCACAGCCAATAATAAAGATAAGCGATTTTGCTCAAGCCCAACGGCGACTCGCCTTGGGTTTGCTAATTGTGAATAGTCAACCAGTGCTTGGATCTCCACTAGCAGTGGACGCGTTCCTTCCCATACGACCATCACCGAACTGCCCGAAGTATCTTCTTCGCCTCGCGAAAGGAAAATGGCAGAAGGATTACTCACTTCACGCAAGCCCTGTCCCGTCATGGCAAAAACGCCGAGTTCATTGACCGCACCAAATCGGTTCTTGTGACTGCGCAATGTACGAAAACGACTATCAGTCCCTCCGTCGAGCAATACCGAGCAGTCAATAATATGCTCTAGCACTTTTGGACCAGCCAAAGAACCGTCTTTAGTAACGTGTCCGACTAAAAATACGGCAACGTTGTTTTGCTTAGCATAGCGTGTGAGCGTTGTCGCAGACTCGCGCACTTGTGCCACCGTACCGGGAGAGGATTGGACGTCAGCCACATGCATCACTTGAATTGAGTCTATGACCATGATGCGGGGCTGCTCTTTTTCAGCGATTTGGCAAATTCGATCTACATTGGTTTCCGACAGCATTTTAAGCTTATCTTTAGGTAAACCAAGACGAGAGGCTCGCATCGCGACTTGCTGAAGCGATTCTTCACCCGTGACATACAAAGCAGGCATTGACGCCGCGAGCTGACACATGGTTTGCAGCAATAAAGTCGATTTCCCAGCGCCAGGGTTACCACCGATTAAAATCGCCGCGCCGGGTACGACACCACCACCCAATACACGGTCCAACTCTTTAAAGCCGCTAGAAAACCGTGGGACTTCCTGCAGATTAATATCCGACAGTACTTGGACTTGTGATTCCGTTACCGCCCCAGCGTAACCACCTAGTCGCTCATTACGTGCAACCTGCGGCGATGCTGCCAAGCGTACTTCGGTGATAGTATTCCATGCACCACAAGCACTACATTGACCTTGCCAACGCGGAAAATCTGCGCCGCAATCATTACATACATAGGCGCGTTTTGCTTTTGCCATGCTTCCTCAACAATTCCTGTTTCTTGTTGGTAACCTATACTTTTCAAGCTTAAAGATTAAACTGTTAAGTAATCATGAAGTGATATAGGTTGATTTACGTTTAAATAAAGGTTGAACCTTCGCAACAGATAACTAAAGATTATGATAACGATGCCGATTAATCTTTAAGACGGACACTCTAACAGAAAAGTATGCAGCAATCTGAAATTCTATCAATCGCAGAGCGTTTGATCCCAGCTTACCGTTTACCTGATTTTGAATACCTTCTTTCACAAATGACAGAAGATGAATCACCGTCGGCAAAATTACTGGTCAAAATGGAGCTCAATCGCATCATGGCTCCTTGTGTTAAAAGTATTGACTTGCGAGGTCGGGTACAAGGGGAATGCCGAGAATATGAATTAGATGGCCGCAAACATTGGTTCGACGATGTGGCCTTTAACGCCTATCACAAAGGGGTCAAAAAATTTGGTGCGTACACGGAAGGCGTATGGGAAGCATTAAACAATACGCCAAACAACTTCCGTGTGATGCAACAACGTGGTGCCCAAAACCCACAAAAAGACGGTGGTGGCAGTACGTTTTTTGAGGCTGAGCCAATTAAGCTTGGTTATGATCTCAAGCGTCAAGAAAATCGCTTAAAAGTCACCTCACAAGTTGAGATTCACCTACCTAGTAAACAGCTGGTCAATGGCCTCAGTGTTGATCTATCCGTTTCGGGTGCAAAATTTAAAGTTCCCGCCGCTTTTAACTACAAGCTCGGTGAGGTGATCAAAGTCTATTTTTCCGAACTCAACAAAACGTCAGAAGTGGTTGGACTGCACCACGCCATTGAATATCGTATTTTAGGTATTGATGAGTCTTACGATAACGATGCCGTGAAATTTCTGCGTACGCTAAAACTTTCCGACACTAACATCATCGAAAAAGTGATTACTGAATCGCTGCAAAATAACACTCAAAAAGCGCGCCACGATAACCAAGATAAACTCATCCGAGCTCGAACCCGTGGTTACGAGCACACCTATTTAAAACACACCTGTAACTTACCAGTGTTTTTTAGTGGCAGTGAATTGAAGTTGGTGCTGCTGACTGAAAATAACCAACCGATCTGGCAATACTGGCACGACGAGCGTAATCAACAAGCACTCGGTTCGTTATTCAATAAAGAGCGGATGGAACAGTTAACCAAGCCGGGGATGCGGGGTAGCAATAATGTGCTTTATGCTTTCAAGCATGAACATCAGGAAA
The DNA here is from genome assembly GCF_963874335.1 of Vibrio sp. V10_P2A27P122. Lineage (NCBI taxonomy): Bacteria > Pseudomonadati > Pseudomonadota > Gammaproteobacteria > Vibrionales > Vibrionaceae > Vibrio > Vibrio sp. V10_P2A27P122. The sequence continues at coordinate 36,695 of NZ_CAWNHY010000277.1, forward strand.
AAACGCTCTTTTTTTCAATGATGATGCCAGAGGCTAACCGTGAACAAAGAAAAATGTTTTGGCATGTTGGCGCTCGTCGACAAAGTTGGAAAGCGTTTCGCTTATTTGTCTTTGAACTCTCGGATGAAGAGCGTCAAGAACTTGCGGTTCATGCCCATGAATTGTCAGATCGCTCAAGCCACTTAACGCACTGTGGCGTTTTACAAGAAATTGGCGATGAGGATTCGGCAAAAGATTACCTATTGACTGACAAACCCAATTTACCCAATAGCGAACTCAATAAATTTCGTCATCCAAGGCAGATCATTGGTCAACCTACAGGCATTTATTTTGATGCTCGCTCGCGTAGAAAAGAGCCTCGTTACCAATTCAAGACACCGCTGACTATCACTTCAGGATCTGGGGTAAATGCAACTGGCCACACGATTGATTTATCCAAACGTGGTTTAAGTATTATTGTGGATACACCACTACCCGTGAAAGCAGGCGATAACGTCACCATCAATTACCACGAATTACAGCTTTACGACAAAAAGCTGCCACTGCATAGCCTTCCCTATAATGTCATTCGAATTGGGCCCGAAGGTCGGCGTCTACAATTGGTGATAGAAGAAAATATACATACCATCAAAACAATCGCTTTTTTCAATAGCATTATTGAAAACAATCAAGATAAGTTGTTACAGAAAGAAGAAGTACTACCAAGTCATAACTTGCTGGAAGGGTTGCACAACATCTTGCTTGATAAGATGATAAGTTCGCCGATTTTCGTTGATAAACACGGTGCAAATTTACGCCCTAAAGTGATTGGCGTGAATTATCCCTTGCCGCCTCATCTTGTGTTACTGGCTAAATTAGGCCAAGAAAATCGCATCACGTTAGAGCCAATATTCAAAGGTCACACCAATACGCTACTGGCTAAACCGATGCGGCGCATTGAAGGAGCGATACCGCAATATCACGACGTTTATATTGCGGCAATCAAATTTGGCACGCGTATTCAATCAATCCAATCGAAATTATTAAGTGATTTTGAAAACACTAAAGAGCGTATTGATTTCATTCAAAAAGCGCAGCACATGGGTGAAATTTACATCTTGAGGATTTGCAGTGCACCCGTCTTTGACCCAATCACTACGCTGCTGCGCAGTGATCTCAATGAGTTGGCACAAATTAGTCTTCATCACGCTCGCACGCTAGAAAAAGAGATCACCTCAATCATTGGTTATGGAGAGGTGATCGATATTACAGAAGAAGTATTGATTCGCTTAGAGCTGACCTTGTAAAAGCGACTGACTTTTGTAAAAGAGAGAGTGGGCATCGCTCACTCTTATCTCTTGCTGTTGAGCTTTACTTAAGGCTTCACTTTCCAACTGAGTTTTTGCTGCTTCACCAATGAGGCAGAGAGAATACAGAGCACGCCACCAAGGCCTGCAAAACGGACCGCCGCTTGTGCTTTTTCTTCAACTTTAGGTTTAGCATGATAAGCAACGCCTAACCCCGCGGCAGCCATCATAACTAAATCATTCGCCCCATCGCCAACCGCGACAGTATTGTGCAATTCAATCTCATAACGTTGTGCTAACTCAACCAAAATATCGGCTTTGGTTTGTGCCGAAACGACATCACCTAGCACTTGACCAGTAAGCTTGCCATCAACAATTTCCAACGTATTGGATTGCGCATGATCAAGTTGCAGTTCGCTTTTTAAATAATCTGAAAAATAGGTAAAGCCACCGGATGCAATCGCCGTTTTCCACCCCAATGCATGCAGTGTCGCCACCAGTTCACGTAAATCGGGCATCATGGGTAATGTAGAGCGAACCGCTTCAAGAATCGACTCATCGGCACCAGCAAGCTTTCCAACTCGCTGACGCAAGCTTTGCTCAAAATCCAATTCACCTTGCATCGCTCGCTCAGTGACTTCGGCTACCTCCTCTCCGACACCCGCTAACTTAGCTATCTCATCAATGCATTCAATTTGAATCGCCGTGGAGTCCATATCCATCACAATCAAACCCGGTTTAGAAAGGTCTGGTACTTCACACAAACGGGCATAATCAATTTCGAGCCCTTGTAAAATTTTCTCGTGCTCTGTCGTCAGCTCACCTGACATCAGCGCCACTTCATAATGCCCCACTTTCCACATATCGAGGACAGCGTTGTAGTAACCGGTAAAAAAGTCAATATCATCAAAATGTTGAGTGGAGAGATAAGGTGCAAAAACAATCCAACTTGCTTTTGCTTTGTCAAATTGTGAAGAGAAACGAGTTTCAGGCAAGCGGTTGAGCAGCGTTGTGTGCCTTTTGATCGGCAATGTTTTGAGGGCATCCATGTTTATCATTCCTTAATCAATCCTTTCCTTCAGCCTGCTTAAACGCACAACAAGCAAAATGGGATCAACTCGATTCAATGCTCGAGTATCAATAAATGGGTGTATGCCCCTGACGTTACCCTATTGCAATTTAAAAACGCAAGTCTCAATATGAGTAAAGTTTTTATTTATCCAATCAGGTGGGTTATGGACGGCTCTTTATTTTCATTTCGCGTCGCAATTCGTGTGCTTACCGTCATTTTATTAGCAGGCATGTTCTTCTTTACCGTAAAAAACAGCGTTGTGATCAGTAAAGGTAACGAACGAATTCAGGCCAACCAACTAGAAACATTAACTAAGGTTTTGATTTCACAGGCATCATTATCTGCGGGCAGCATGATATCAGAGCAAGATCAAGAGCGCCTGCTAGCCCTTACCAACCAGTTAGCTCAAGATAAACTGGTGTTTGATGCCACCATTTATGATTCCGAAGGGGTCAAATTAGCCGCCAGCGATAACGCGTTAAGCGTACGCGAAGTATTAGGATTGGATACACCACTGCGCACGGCCAGCATTGGCCGTCAGCAACTGGTTGAGCCTGTCTATCATGAAAGCAGTATCATTGGTTTTATCCGCATTACTTTTGAAACTGGCCGCGTCACCGCAATTTCAGATCACCACTATCGTAAAAGTGATCGCTACATGTATCTCATGCTGCTAACCAGCTTTGTCAGCGGTGTATTGCTCACACTGCTACTGCTGCGCCGAAAGCCAAAGAGTGGTGGAGAGAACCTGCTGCTACAGAATGTGGATGATATGACCTAGCAGGCTTTGTAAATAAAAAAACCTCAGTTGCGACACTGAGGTTTTTTTATAAAAGAAGATTATTGAGCGTCGCCAATCAATACTGAATCTAACGCAATTTCAATCATTTCATTGAAAGTATTTTGACGCTCTTCTGACGTCGTTTGCTCGCCAGTTTTGATGTGATCAGAGACAGTGCAAATCGTCAGTGCTTTTGCGCCATATTCCGCCGCTACGCCGTAGATTCCCGCCGCTTCCATTTCTACACCAACAATGCCGTATTTATCCATCACATCGAACATCTCTGGATCTGGCGTGTAGAAAAGCTCTGCAGAGAACAAGTTACCCACTTTCACGTTAATACCACGCGCCGTAGCCGCCTCTTCTGCGGCTTTAACCATTTTGTAATCGGCAATCGCAGCAAAATCATGGTCTTTAAAACGGATGCGGTTAACTTTGGAATCGGTACAAGCCCCCATACCAATAACAACATCACGCACTTTGATATCGTCGCTGACCGCACCACAGCTTCCAACACGGATCACTTTTTTTACGCCAAAATCTTTGATAAGTTCCGTCACGTAAATTGAGCATGAAGGGATCCCCATGCCATGGCCCATTACCGAAATTTTACGACCTTTGTACGTCCCTGTATAACCAAACATGTTACGGACATCACACACTTGAACCACATCATCAAGGAAAGTTTCTGCGATGTATTTTGCGCGAAGTGGGTCACCCGGCATTAAAACGACGTCTGCAAATGCACCCATTTCAGCATTAATATGTGGAGTTGCCATTAAAAGTATCCTTTATCTAAATTGACCAAAGAATAGAGAGTGATCTCTCTATTCATCCTCAAAAAATGAATCGCTACGCTTACTGTAAGAAATTGGTGCCGTAATCCATCGCAGACGTACCGAAATAGTGCGCCAGTGACTGACCAATATCAGCAAACGTCTCACGGCGGCCCAATGAACCGGGGGCCACTTTATGCCCATAAATCAAGACTGGAATATGCTCGCGCGTATGATCCGTACCCGGCCAAGTTGGATCACAACCATGGTCCGCTGTAAGAATAAGCACATCGTCCTCTTCCATTAACTCAAGCACTTGTGGCAGACGCTTGTCAAAGTACTCCAGTGCCGCAGCGTAGCCCGCTACATCACGGCGATGACCATAAGCGGAATCAAAATCAACGAAGTTAGTGAAGACGATAGTGTTATCTTTCGCTTGTTTGATTTGTTCTAGTGTTGCATCAAATAAAGCCGGGATGCCTGTCGCTTTGACTTTATGAGTGATGCCGCAGTAGGCGTAAATATCGGCAATTTTACCAATAGAAACCACGTTACCTTGCTTCTCATCAACCAATTTTTGCAGCACGGTCGCCGCTGGCGGCTCAACGGATAAATCGCGACGGTTGCCAGTACGAGCAAATTCTCCCGCTTTCGGGCCAATGAACGGGCGCGCAATCACACGGCCAATGTTGTAATCCGCCAATTCTTCACGTGCGATCTGGCAAAGTTCTAACAAACGATCAAGACCAAACGTCTCTTCGTGACAAGCTATTTGGAACACTGAGTCAGCTGAGGTATAGAAAATCGGTTTACCCGTTTTCATGTGCTCTTCACCCAAATCATCTAAAACCTGAGTGCCTGATGCATGGCAGTTACCAAGAAAACCATCCAAACCTGCGCGTTCAATAATGCGATCTGTCAGCTCTTTCGGGAAACTATTTTGCTTATCGCTGAAATAACCCCATTCAAACAGCACAGGAACACCAGCAATTTCCCAGTGACCCGAAGGAGTATCTTTACCTGATGAAAGCTCGGCTGCGTGGCCGTACGCACCGATAATATCAGCGTTGGCATCAAGCCCCGGAGCAAAACGCCCCGTTGACTCTTTATGCGCCATGGCAAGCCCCAGTTTCGATAAGTTTGGCAGCGTCAATGGGCCCTGGCGATCCGCGTTATTCGCTTCGCCTTTAGCACATTGGTCTGCGATGTGGCCCAAAGTGTCAGCGCCAACATCACCAAATTGTGGTGCATCAGCGGTTTCGCCGATACCAAATGAATCTAATACTAAAATAAATGCTCTTTTCATTGCTCTCTCCAACCGATATTTTTATACGTCTTCTGCGCGAATTTGGCCGTAGACATCGGGTGTTGGTGTGTATTCTCCGCCAATTTGAATGGCGCTTTGTAATGCTTTGGCCGCTTGTTGCCATTGCGCTTCATTACGCGCATGGATCACCGCCAACGGCTTGCTGCTATCGGCAACTTCACCTAGGCGAATAAATTGGTCAAACCCAACCGCGTAATCAATAGTGTCAGTTGCGACGCGGCGTCCACCGCCCATCTCCACCACGGCCATGCCAATCGCGCGAGTATCCATTGCCGATACGACGCCACTTTCTAGAGCGTAAACGGGCTTAACCAGCTCGGTTTTTTCAAGATAGTGATCGTAATTTTCAACAAAATCAGCGGGGCCGCCTAACCCTTTGACCATTTTGCCAAAGCATTCAGCCGCTTTTCCGTTATTAAGAACGGACATCAGTTTCGCACGAGCATCATTGCTGTCTTTTGCTAAATTGCCTAACAACAACATCTCAACGCAAGAGGCCAAGGTAATTTCCAGTAAGCGAGGGTTGCGATATTCACCAGTTAAAAAGCGTACCGCTTCACGCACTTCAAGGGCATTACCTGCCGAAGAGGCCAGCACTTGGTTCATATCCGTCAAAATAGCCGTGGTTTTCGTACCTGCGCCGTTAGCCACTGCGACGATAGATTTAGCCAACTCTTCAGAAGCTTCGTAAGTCGGCATAAATGCGCCAGAACCGACTTTGACATCCATCACCAAGGAATCTAACCCAGCGGCTAATTTTTTAGAAAGAATCGAGGCGGTGATGAGTGAAATGTTGTCGACCGTTGCGGTAATGTCACGTGTGGCGTATACGCGTTTATCCGCTGGCGCGAGATCACCTGTTTGGCCGATGATAGCAACGCCCGCTTCTTTGGTTACTTGACCAAATACGTCATTACTTGGCGTGATGTTATAACCGGGAATCGACTCCAATTTATCCAGCGTGCCGCCCGTATGACCAAGGCCGCGCCCTGAAATCATAGGAACAAAACCACCGCAGGCTGCAACCATGGGGCCAAGCATCAGCGAAGTAACATCGCCCACGCCGCCAGTTGAGTGTTTATCAACGATAGGACCACCGAAGTTCATCGCATCCCAGTTGATCACCATCCCAGAATCACGCATGGCGCACGTCAGTGCAATGCGCTCTGGCATAGTCATTTCATTGAAGAAAATCGTCATGGCAAAGGCCGCAATTTGGCCTTCAGAGACGGTATTATTCGCCACACCTTGAATAAAAAAGTTAATTTCTTCGGTGGTGAGGATCTCGCCGTCACGCTTTTTACGAATGATTTCTTGAGGTAAAAAAGTTTGAGTTGAATACATTAGTTGCCTCCCAAGCATGATGCTTTGGTCAGTAAGGTAAAGAGGTAATCGGGAGCTGATGGCTCAGCTCCACGAGTCAGACTTATTATTATCAGTCCTACTTCAGCGCATAATTAATACGCAGCTGGATCGGCTTTTTGGTCTGTTACTTCTAATGTATTCAAAAGATTGGTTAGCAGGCTTGAGGCCCCAAAACGGTAGTGCATGCTGTCAGCCCAATCTGCGCCAAGTAGCTCATCAGCCATCGCGAGATACAATGCAGCATCTTGCGCTGTGCGTACACCGCCCGCAGGTTTAAAGCCTACAGTTTTGGCAACGCCCATATCGCGAATCACTTCTAGCATCATGCGTGCGTATTCTGGTGTTGCATTCACAGGGACTTTGCCCGTTGAGGTTTTGATGAAATCAGCGCCCGCTTCAATACAGATTTGAGACGCTTTCTTGATTAATGCTTCTTCTTTTAGCTCACCTGTTTCGATGATAACTTTAAGCAGAATGTCACCACACGCGGCTTTACATTGCTTAACAAGATCAAAACCGACTTGCTCATTACCGGCGATTAATGCGCGGTAAGGGAACACAACGTCGACTTCATCAGCACCATACGCAACGGCGGCTTTAGTTTCCGCAATGGCAATCTCAATATCATCATTACCGTGTGGGAAGTTGGTAACGGTTGCGATGCGAATCTCTGGCGTGCCTTGCTCGCGAAGTGTCTTCTTCGCAATAGGAATAAAGCGAGGGTAAATACAAATTGCAGCGGTATTACCTACAGCCGTTTTGGCATCATGACAAAGGGCAATCACTTTCGCATCCGTGTCATCATCGTTTAGCGTAGTCAAATCCATCAATTTCAGTGCACGTAGTGCGGCTGCTTTTAAATCGCTCATTTCTATCTCCGATCAATATATTCAAATAGTTCACTAGTAAACCACGCTCAGTGTTGAGAGCGAGATGGCTTGCTAGCCACAAATGAACGGACTTGGTTCCTTGAAGACTCGAAATGCACTTGCATTTCAATTGCTATCCCTGTCACCGCACAGTACCAATTTGGCCTATGGCACAACCATGATATGCCGCTTATTTGCACTCATCGCCGTGTCTAACGTATATCCGTGTGTAACTTATACCCGTATCTAATTTATATCAAAGCAACACGACATGATAAAACGGGCTGCCTTTGCGTCAAATCATACTCCATGTATTGATTGGCGCTAGCTGATATCTTCACTCTTCTATTGAAAATGAATCTCACTGATACAGTATAGATTTTCACTACAAAACTGTAGCGTCATTCATAGAGCAAACGGTTTGTATCTCAAAAAAGATCAGCGTCAACGATAATCTCGTTTACCGATAAACTCTGATCTATCCATTAAAAGCTAACTTATAAAAGAGAGCTTGAGGTGATAAACACTGACCACCCGACTAAAGAGTGAATCAAAGTATTCCTTTCGCCAAAACAAAAAAGCCCCGCAGCAATCTCTTGCTACGGGGCGATGTTAAACGGCGTCTATATCTCTTTCTCTTATTTAATTAGAAAGAAAGGAAGAAGCCAGCAATGGTTGCTGCCATTAAGTTAGACAGTGTACCAGCACAAACGGCTTTTACACCCATCTTCGCGATATCGTGACGACGGTTAGGAGCAAGACCACCTAAACCACCGAGTAGAATCGCAACAGAAGAAAGGTTGGCGAAGCCACACAGTGCAAATGAGATGATAGCTTGAGTTTTCTCAGACATCACCGCACCAGTAGCAGCAACGATCTGTGCGTTCTCACCCACGTAAGGTACGAAGTTTAGATAAGCAACAAATTCGTTTACAACCAGTTTTTGACCGATGAAAGAGCCCGCTAGCGTTGCTTCTTCCCATGGCACACCAATTAGGAATGCTAATGGAGAGAAAAGCCAACCAAGCAGTAGTTCTAGAGTCAGTTCAGGCATACCGAACCAACCACCCACACCACCAAGCATACCGTTAACTAAGGCGATTAGACCAACGAAGGCAAGTAGCATTGCACCTACGTTTAACGCAAGTTGCAGACCAACAGAAGCACCACCTGCAGCAGCATCGATTACGTTGGCAGGTTTATCATTGCCATCCATATCGCTACCCAGTTCTTCATCTGGAGTATCGGTTTCTGGTTTGATGATTTTTGCAAACAGTAGACCACCCGGTGCAGCCATGAAAGAGGCCGCAACAAGGTACTCTAGCGGTACACCCATCGATGCGTAACCAGCAAGTACACCACCCGCAACTGAAGCCAAACCACCACACATTACTGCAAACAGCTCAGATTGAGTCATTTTAGGTACAAACGGACGAACCACGAGTGGCGCTTCTGTTTGACCTACGAAAATGTTGGCTGCAGCAGACATCGATTCCGCACGAGAGGTACCGAGTGCTTTTTGTAAACCACCACCTAGAATCTTAATTACCCATTGCATAACGCCAATGTAGTAAAGCACAGAGATAAGTGCCGAGAAGAAGATTAGAGTAGGTAGAACTTGGAAAGCAAAGATGAAGCCAATACCGTCAACTGAAAAGTTAACTAGGCTGCCGAATAGAAAACCAGTACCGTCTTTACCGAAGTCTATGACGTTTTGAACACCCGCAGAGAAACCTGCAAGGAGATCACGACCCCATGGTACGTAAAGAACGAAACCACCGATAATAAATTGGATAGCAAAAGCGCCACCCACTGTTCTTAGATTGATAGCTTTGCGGTTATCAGACAGTAGAACTGCAAGTCCTAGCAGAACTGCCATACCGACTAGGCTCATAAACAGGCTCATAGTTTATGATTTCCTTATTAGGTTATTGTTGGCGTGTTATAAAATGGAGCTCATGAAGCGGGGTGATTATACTCATCACCACTAAGATAAAGTAATGCCAGCCTCACACTTTCTTATAAGATTCACTGCCCATTCACTCATTTATGTGAGCACGTTCAATATTTACTGATACTAGAATCATTAAACCTACATTTCATTTCGAATTTATTCACACCGGAAAGAACAGAGAATGGCTGTTTTTCCACAAAACATCAGCAACCGTTTGCTCTGATTGGTTCTTCAGCAACGCAAGCGTTTGCAGGATAATCGGCAGTTTTTGTGGGTGATTCGCTTGCCCTTGAAAACCATTGAGTGGCATATCAGGAGCATCTGTTTCTAGCACTAAACTTTCGATGGGGAGTGCCGCAATAGTAAGGCGGGTTTTGTTGGCTCTTGGATAGGTAATAACACCACTCACGCCAATCTTAAAACCCAGTTCAATAAACTGGTTTGCCTGTTGAACGCTGCCAGAAAAAGCATGCAGCACTCCACCTTGGCTAAATTGATGTTTTTTTAACAGTTGTATAAGGCGGTTGTGCGCTTTGCGGCTGTGTAATATCAATGGAAGTCTGGCTCGTTTCGCAAGCTCTAGTTGCATTTCAAACATTGTTTCTTGCAAAGCGGGAGCAATATCCGTCGTAAAATCTAAGCCACACTCCCCCAGAGCCACGCATTGAGCTGGTTTTTGAAGTAACTTTTGCTCAAGCTCGTCGATATCCGCAGGGGAAGAGGTTGATAAAAAACAGGGATGGAAACCGAGAGCAAAATAGAGTTCAGGATAACCGTTAGCAAGCTCGGCCACTCGTTGCCAGTTACTTGGACCAACGGCGGGAATCACTATTTTCTCAACCCCCTGCTGGCGAGCTAAATGTAAATGGTGTTCAAACTCACGCTCAAAGATAGAAAAATCGAGATGGCAATGCGTATCAAATAAACGCAGCTTCTTATTCTCGCTCACGTTCTTTACTCTGAACAGGATCTTGACGATAAGGAACACAGCTACGTTTTTTATCTGGTGTTAAACCCATGTTCTCACACCAGCGATCATAACGCGCAACCTGCTTTTTCAACCACTGCCACATAACCGCCTCTCTTACATCACTGCTCTTCGCGTTTAAAGACCAACTCAGTTGCTGATGACTCCTGTTCTACAAAATAGTAGCCAGCACTGTCAAACTGAGCCAATTGCTCTACAGAAGAGATTTGTTTATCGATAATGTAGCGCGCCATCATGCCACGAGCCTTCTTAGCATAGAAGCTAATGACTTTGTATTGCCCTTTCTTACAATCCTTAAATACCGGAGTAATGATGCTCCCCTTAAGCTTTTTCGGATTAACCGCTTTAAAATACTCGTTGGAAGCGAGATTAATCAACACATCATCGCCTTGCTCTTTCAGAGCTTGATTGAGTTTATCGGTAATGATATCCCCCCAAAACTGGTACAGGTTAGTCCCCCTCGGGTTACCCAATCTCGTGCCCATCTCTAAACGGTATGGTTGCATCAGATCCAGTGGTTTCAATACACCATACAAGCCAGAGAGCATTCTTAAATGCTGTTGTGCATATTCAAATCCGGCATCCGATAATGTTTCTGCTTCAAATCCTGTATAAACATCCCCTTTAAACGCCAAAATGGCAGGACGTGCATTATCCAACGTGAAGGTTGGGCTCCACTGCGCAAAGCGAGCCACGTTGAGCCCAGCGATTTTATCGCTCACTTTCATCAACGCTGAGATGTCGGCAGGAGTCAATTGACGGCAAACATCGATCAACTGAGCTGAATGGTCAATAAGCTCCGGCTGAGTATATTTGCTTGTCACCAACGGGGATTCGTAATCTAACGTCTTGGCTGGGGAAACAACGATGAGCATAATTTTCCTTCCTTTCTATTCTTATTTTATGGCTCACAGAGTACAAAAAAAACCATGCGGTGTCTGCATGGCTTTTTCAATCTATTTAATCGTCAGTAACGATAACAGGCTATTTGTTGTTGTACCAAATGCCATCTTCCAACTGAGATTTTAACTCAGGGTAATCATTAGCATCGAAGGTGGGAACCTTACCTGCGGCTAGCTGACGGTTATAATCTTTCGCAAGCTTAATCACAATGCCAGAGAGCAGAATGATCGCCACCAAGTTAACAATCGCCATTAACCCCATCGAGACATCCGCCATTGCCCATACGGTAGGCAAGGTCGCCAATGAGCCAAACATCACCATGGCAAGGAAAACAATACGGAACAACGTTAACCCTTTCTTATTGTTGTGCTCTAAGAAAATCAGGTTCGTTTCGGCATAAGAGTAGTTGGCAATAATTGAAGTAAAGGCGAAGAAGAAAATCGCAAAAGCAACAAAAATCCCACCCCAACTGCCCACTTGTGAGCTTAATGCGCGCTGAGTCAGCTCGATACCGGTAATTTCACCGTGCGGTACATATTCACCCGACATCAAAATAATGGCGACGGTTGCTGAACAGATCACAATCGTATCAATAAAAACACCCAACATTTGCACGTAACCTTGAGAAGCAGGATGCGGCGGATAAGGCGTTGCAGAAGCCGCTGCATTAGGTGCTGAACCCATACCAGCTTCATTGGAAAACAGACCGCGTTTGATGCCGTTAATCATGGCTTGAGCAATCGCGTAACCTAAACCGCCTGCGGCCGCTTCTTGAAGGCCAAATGCACTTTTGAAAATAAGGCTTAATACGGCTGGTAGCTTTTCTATATTAGTGACCATGACAAACATCGCAATCGCTAAGTAAGCTAATGCCATGAAAGGTACAATCAACTCAGCGGTACGCGCAATTTTACGGATACCACCAAAAATGACGAAAGCCGAAATTGCAACGATGAAGATACCGACATACAGCGGATCAAATCCAAAAGCATTTTTCATAGCTCCTGCAATTGAATTAGCTTGAACGGCATTGAATACTAGGCCAAAAGCAATAATCAGGAAGATGGAAAACAGCACACCCATCCAACGCATACCAAGGCCTTTTTCCATATAGTACGCAGGGCCACCGCGGTAGTTACCATCTTTGTCACGGGTTTTGTATAGCTGAGCCAACGTGCTTTCAGCAAATGAAGTCGCCATACCAAGCATAGCAATCAACCACATCCAGAAAATCGCGCCTGGACCACCCGCCGTTAAAGCAACGGCTACACCGGCCATGTTTCCCGTACCAACACGCGCAGCAAGGCTAGTACAAAGTGCTTGGAAAGAAGAAATACCGGCTTTATCTGCTTTGCGGCTGTTTTTCAACACACTAAACATGTGGCCGAAATGGCGAAATTGAATGAATCCTAGGCGAACGGTGAAGTACACACCAACACCGACTAAAAGATAAACAAGGATGGATCCCCAAAGTAAATCATTCATTAAATTGATTAAGTCTGTCACAAGAACCTCTCATAGAGTGATAGCGCTGACCTAAGCGAAAAGCTTCACGAAAAAATGCACATGCTGCGAGTCAACGTTCTAACCAGCATGTTTTTATCGATATTATGCAATGCATTTTATTCGTCCAAAAAGTGAGGAGTCTCAACTTTTGAAGGGGCAACGTATTTTTGACGGGCGGATAATGCAACCTGAAAGAACAAAAATCAATATGCAACAAGTTTAGTTAAAATGTTATTTTTCACTATAAAATCACCTTTGATTAACATTTAACAAACCAATACAGCAACATCTTGACAACCAAAAAAACCCAAACTGGAAACATTGAAAGATAAAAAACAACCATAAAAACCCAGTTGCACTCACTTAATCTCACCCCTTGAGAATAAAGGGCTAATCAGTTTCACCACTAAATCTTGCATAAATTTATGATAATTTTTTATTGAATGGTCATAAAACAACCAACTAGGCAATTGTAAATTTTCAAAACAACATTTATTTAACATTTCAAAATGCAAATAAAATCGTTTGCGTCGCTTAACCGCTCCCTTTTTGTACTAAAGAATCCCACTGAAACTGTGAAATTCTGGTCAAAATCCAATAAAAGCTTCATCAAAAGGAAACAAATGAGAAACAAATCATAGCTAGGCTAGCGAAAACTGTGCTATCTAGAGAGCACGACATGGCGTAATAACAACAACAAGAGGTTGCTTATGGAAAGCTTGCAATTTGACGAAATGTTGGAAATGGAAATCACAAAACTCCGCTCTAGTCGCACTAAACCAGTAAAAAGAATGTGGCGAGAAATTGAAGCGATTCAGGATCAAAAACGGTTACAAAGAGAATTGATGGAGATGGATGTCTGCTTCGAGGCTGATCAAATAAAACTCTGAGTAAAAAGGCACTTCAACAGTGCCTTTTTGTTTAACTGAATCAGCAGAGATTACTGGCACTCTTGTGCGGTTTGTCGAACTCGGTGAGCTAATTGTTGGTACTGCTCCGCAATTGTCTCACCAAATACTGGGTCATCTTCGGATTGTTGCCAGCTCGCCTCCACCGCTTGCCAATCAGTCACATTAAAGGTGCGGCTGATCAAAGGTAAAACCGATTGTTCTTCTAACTCCAGATGACGCTTCTGGGAAGAAATAAATGCATCAAGCTGCTCGATGAACACGTGCTGTGGTACAACGGCATCTTGCAAAATCATATCGACAATCTCTAGAAAAGCATGAGTTTTCTCAGAAAGTTCTACATGTTCTCTCGCTAAATTTTTAATATCATTATGTTGACCATAATGATCAATATAATAGTGATAGAGAATATCTTCTTTGGGGTGGTGTACTGACTCTGAATGTGTCGCCAAGTAGTCAATAATCTCTCTCACTAAAGAGTAGTTGATACTTTGTTCATTACTCAATTGCCGTTGTTTATCTCGCAAAATGGCAAGCAAACGCGCCATATACCCGTGTTCTCTACGGATCCTTTCAATCATCATTGTGCTTCTCCATTACACTTATTTTAGATAAGTGTATAAAAGCTTCAGCGTGCTTGTTTTGACCCTGCTCGAAAAAACATCAATTAATCACTTATCCAATACGGGTTGCCAATTCACAGGCGCTTTCCCCTGCTCAATAAGTAATTGATTAGTCTTTGAAAAATGTTTACAGCCCAAAAAGCCTCGATGCGCAGAAAGAGGAGAAGGATGCGGTGCTACTAATACATGATGTTTACTGCGATCAATCATGCTGCCTTTCTTCTGCGCGTGTGAACCCCACAACAGGAAAACAACACCTTCACGCTGCTGATTTACCGCCTCAATCACCCGGTCGGTAAAGGTTTCCCAACCAGTATTAGCGTGCGAATGCGCCATACCTTGTTCAACAGTCAATACGGTATTGAGCAATAGCACCCCTTGCTCGGCCCAACTTTTTAGGTAACCGTGCTGAGGAGTAACAAAACCGGGGATATCTTGCACCAGCTCTTTGTAGATATTCACCAGTGAAGGTGGGGTTTTAACGCCGGGTAACACCGAAAAACATAACCCATGAGCTTGATTTGGCCCGTGATAAGGATCTTGCCCTAAAATCACAACCTTAACATCGCCAAATTCGGTAAAACGAAACGCATTAAACACGTCAGCAGCAGGTGGATAAATCACTTTCCCCGCAAGCCTTTCCTTTTCAACAAACGCTATCGTCTGTTGAAAATACTCCTGCTGTTTTTCATGGCCGATAACATCGTGCCAAGTCAATGATTGAGTCATAACAACGCTCTGCAAATTAACTAATTACAGCATTGTAACCATAAAAAGCCACCACTGCATGAGTCAATGTCACAGAGCTTTTGCGATGATTAGTCAGTCTCTATATCCGGCAATTCTTGAATAAGCATATTCATGGCGCACTCGAGTTGCTTCATTGCTATGTAGAGTTTTGATCTAAAATCCCAAAAACCTCGCTCAGCTCTTGAACTACGTAATTGCACTTCGATACACCAGCCATATTCTGCCAGTTCAGTAAATCCTAAAATGGCGATTGTACCTGCTTGCCGATGAACCCAATCCGCTCTCTCACTACTGGTAACTGGCATAGCTAAAGCATCACATAAACTACTTACCGATGCCTGAAGAAAAGAGAATAAAGCACTTCTATTACCAAATGTATTAATTAGAGTATCCATTTTTAACCCATCACGGCTGATAATACCCCAATCCTCGAACATGCTGATTATATCATTGAGACGGATAGGTTTACCTAGTAAATCGTTCATGCCTGCATCTAAACAACGTTGTTTTTGATCATTTAGTATGTCAGCTGTCATCGCAATAATTGGTATATCTCGGTAGGTTTTATCCCATGCCCGAATATGTTTAGCCAATTCATACCCATCCATATAGGGCATATGGCAATCACACAACACTAAAGCATAATCGTTACGGCCTAAGTATGAGAGCGCATCTTGCCCATTACTCGCAACATCAAATACCAAACCAATCTGATCCAATTGCTGCGCTATTAGCATTCGATTAATTTCATTGTCGTCAACCACTAACACTTTAACTGGTAAGCTGCACTGACTACCTAGCGTTTTAGACTGATCTTGTTTAATACTTAATACTTCATAACAGACCAGTTGAACACTTCGATTGGTAATAGGGTGTGAATTAAGAAGCCACCCCCAACTTTCTCGGCGTACTCCCAACACACCCGGCAGCGGACAGAGCTGAACATCCCCTTCTTTGGCATTATCACTAAACACTATCGCTGCATTGGTTTTACTCAGCTCTATACCCAGAGCCAAAAGGTGTGTGCTTAATGTAACATTTAATGTTGGATCACTTATATTAACGCTAGCAGAGTAACCACAGAGGAGAGGATCAATA
Organism: Vibrio sp. V10_P2A27P122; assembly: GCF_963874335.1. Taxonomy (NCBI): domain Bacteria; kingdom Pseudomonadati; phylum Pseudomonadota; class Gammaproteobacteria; order Vibrionales; family Vibrionaceae; genus Vibrio; species Vibrio sp. V10_P2A27P122. The sequence continues at coordinate 52,901 of NZ_CAWNHY010000277.1, forward strand.
TGAGTATGAGCACTGATTCTAAGAGGAATTTTGAAACCGATCCAACTTCCCCCCCCCTTTTGACTATTTATTAACATCTCGCCTTCCATCAACTCAACCAGTTGCTGGCAGATCGATAATCCTAAACCCGTACCACCGAAACGGCGGCTTGTTGAGCCTTCAGCTTGCTCAAAAGGCTGAAAAATTCGCGCAATCTCCTCTGCGTTCATTCCTATACCAGTGTCTTGTACGCCCACTTTCAATATCTGTTCATCATTCAATTCTGATAATACTTGTAGAGTGATCGTAATATTGCCTTGTTCGGTAAATTTTACGGCATTATTTACTAAGTTAATCAGGATTTGTCGTAAGCGTAATTCATCACCTATATAAGCGGCCGCTAATTGTGGTTCAATCGAAAGCCCTAGTGATAAACTCTTTTTCTGTGCTTCAAAACTACTAACAAGAAGTACTTTATCAATCACTTCACGTAAAAGAAAAGACGCTGATTCAAGCTTTAGTTTTCCAGCCTCTATTTTAGAAAAGTCTAACACTTCACTTACAATGCTGTGCAAACCAGAAGCGGAAGTAGAAACTACATCCAGCATCTGTTGTTGTTCAAAATCCATATTACTCATAGATAATTGTTCTAACATACCAATAATTCCGTTCATTGGTGTACGAATTTCATGGCTCATCGTCGCTAGAAACTCTGCTTTCTCATGCGAATTTTTTTCTGCCTGTTCTTTTGCTGTCGCCAAAGCCGTCTCAACTCTTTCTTTTTCAATTAACAGCCGTCGCAATCGCCAATAAGCAATACTACCAATAAAAGAAAGTACTAACGCGATAAACAAAAACGGAGTCAGTTTTTTTAATACACTTAGCCAGTCAATCCCTACTGGGTAATTAATCGCAAGCCAACGATTCATACTTTTTTCATATTCATCTTGGCTAATGCTATCAATGGCACGATCTAACAATGGAATTAAAGGTGCATAACGTTTATTGACCGCTAAAACTAAGTCATCGACAAATGGAGTTTTCCCTGTAATCTGTAAATTTAACTCTGGGTGATTACGCAAATAGGTTGCAATCACGGCTAAATCACCAATATAAGCATTACCACGACCAGAAGCTACTTTTTGTAAACCAGTAGCAACATCCCTCACAACCTCATCTCTTACAGATGGGATACTGTTTTTTAATTCAACTAATAATTTAT